>JAFEGC010000260.1 GCA_018240265.1 Pseudomonadota bacterium
AGCGCATCGAAGGCCGCGGCGGAAATGGGATCCAGGCCCGAGGTCGGCTCGTCCAGGAACAACAGCTTGGGCTCCAGCGCCAGCGAGCGAGCCAGCGCGGCGCGCTTCACCATGCCACCGGAAAGCTGTGAAGGGTATTTGCCGGCCGCGTCCAGCGGCAGGCCCACCAGCCGCAGGTTCAACTCCACCAGATCGTCCAGCGTCGCCCTGGGCAGCCTGAGATACTCGTGCAGCGGCAGCTGGATATTCTCCGCCACGGTGAGCGAGCTGATCAGCGCGCCCTGCTGGAAGGTCACGCCGTACCGCTTCATGGTCTCGACCCGTTCGGCCCGACTCATGGCGTGCAGGTCCCTGCCGTACAGCTCCACAGTGCCGGCGGCCGGGATTTGCAGACCCAGGATGGTCCGCAGCAGCACAGATTTTCCGGTGCCGGAGCCGCCCACGATGCCGAAGATCTCGTTTTCGCGCACCTCCATGTCCAGGTCCTGGTGCACCACCTGCTCGCCGAAGCGGTTGACCAGGCCGCGCACGCGCACCACCGGCGTCGCGCCTGCCGCGGGGCGCGGGGCGTCCGCTCCGGGTTGCGTGGCGCGTGAGTCGCTTGGGGTCACGTCCGTTTCGCCGTGCGGCACGGCCTCTATTTCCGGCCCGGCCATCAGATGTCCAGCTTCACGAACAGGATGGCGAACAGCGCGTCCGCCAGGATGACCAGGAAAATGGCCTGCACCACCGCCACCGTGGTGAGCCGGCCCAGCTCGCGCGCCGAATTGCGCACCTGCATGCCGCGATACGTGCCCACCATGGCGATCAAGAAGGCGAACACCGGCGCCTTGATGATGCCCACCCAGAAGGTGGTCGGCGCGATCGACTCCTTCATACGCTGCACGAACTGCGGCCAGGGAATGTCCAGCTGCAGGAGCGAGAGCAGCCCGCCGCCAGCCAGTCCCATGGCATCGGCGATCACCGTGAGCAGCGGCAAAGCGATCATCAGGCCCAGGATGCGCGGCACGATCAGCAGCTCGACCGGATTCATGCCCATGGAGCGCAACGCATCGGTCTCCTGGTTGATTTGCATCACGCCGATCTCGGCCGCGAACGCCGAGCCTGAGCGGCCGGCCACGATTACCGCAGTGAGCAGCACCGCCAGCTCGCGCAGCACGGCGACAGTGACCAGATCGACCACGAATATGTCGGCGCCGAATTTTGTGAGCTGCTGCGCGCCGAGATAGGCGACGATGACGCTGATCAGGAAGGCGATCATGGCCACGATGGGAATGGCGGTGATGCCCGTCTCGTATACGAAGCGCGTCACCGAGTTCAGGCGCAGAGTCTTCAGGGAACGCAATACGCCGCCCAACACCGTGAAAATGCGGCCGAAAAACACCAGCGCCGCGCGCCCCTCCTCCGCCTGCATCACCGACCAGCGACCCAGGCTCACCACCGAGCGCTCCAGCACCCAGCGGTCTTCCTCGGGCATTTCGCGCTCCACCTCGCGCGGGCCGCGCAGGCGCTCGAGCAGACCGAGCAGCTCCGGCGCCCGGCCGGTGTGGGTGATGCGGTCGGCGCCGCGCGCGCGCAGCCGCTGGATCAGCACCCAGGCCGCGCCGAGATCCACCGCGCGGGCGCTGGACCAGTCGCATTGGACTTCACCCGTGAGCGGCGCCGGGAGCGGCGCCAGCAGCGCATCGAGACCCTCGAGCGATCGCAGCAGCCATGGACCGGTAATCGTGAGCCGGTATGCTCCGCCCTGTCCGGCGACCTCGATCGATGGGGCTGCTGGCATGCGGCAGATGCTAGCAGGCGCGACGCCCACCTGTCCGGCGGATCGGCAGCTACGGGCGCGTGCTGCGGATTCCGGCCGGACGTCAGGCGCGGCTGGTCGCGACCGCCGGGGCGAGCTGCCGGCGATTGCCTGAAATGCGCGAAGCTATTACCGTCCATGGTTCCCATGCAACATCACGATGCTCTGCTGCAAATCCTGATCCTGCTGGCCGCCGCGGTCACGGTGGTGGCGCTGGTGCGCAAGATCCACTTGCCGGGCATCATCGGCTACCTGTTCGTCGGCATGCTGCTCGGGCCGCACGCACTGGCCCTCGCCGAAAACAACGCCGCGACCCAGCTGCTGGCCGAATTCGGCATCGTGTTCTTGGTGTTCACGCTGGGGTTGGAGTTTTCGCTGCCGCGGTTGGTGGCCATGCGTTGGGAGGTGTTCGGCGTGGGCGGCGGCCAAGTGCTGCTGACCATCGCCGTGGTGGCCGGCATCGCGATATTCGGGCTGCACGTCGCGCCGTCCGTGGCGGTGGTGGTGGGCGGTGCCATCGCCATGTCCTCCACCGCCATCATCGTGGCGCAGCTCACCGAGCAGTCGGAGAACAACCGCACCCACGGCCGGCTGGCCGTGGCCATCTGCCTGTTCCAGGATCTGGCGTTCACACCGCTCCTCGCGCTGGTATCGGCCTTGAGCGCCGGCGGCGCCTTCGGCACGCCGCAGGGACTGCTGGGCGCGGTGGCGGGTGCGGCCGTGGCGCTGGCACTGGTGCTGGCCGCGGGACGCTGGCTGCTGCGGCCGCTGTTCATGGCGATCGCGGCGGCGAACTCGGCCGAGCTGTTCGCTCTCGCCGTGCTGCTGGTGGTGCTGGCCTCGGCCTGGGCCACGCAGGCGGTGGGGTTGTCGCTGGCGCTGGGCGCGTTCATGGCCGGCATGATGCTGGCGGAGACCGAGTTCCGGCATCAGGTCGAGGCCACCATCCGCTCCTATCGCGATGTGCTGATCGGCCTGTTCTTCGTGACCATCGGCATGCTGCTCGACATCGACCTGCTGTTGCGCGAGCTACCCACCGTCACGCTGCTGCTGGTGGGCATGATCGTAATCAAGACCGCGGTGGTGGCGGTGATGGCCAAGCCCGCCACGCACAGCTGGTTCAAGGCCACGCGCGTGGGCGTGGTGGTGTCGCAGGGCGGTGAATTCGGTTTCGCGTTGCTCACGCTCCTGCTGCAACGAAACCTGCTGGCGCCGGAGATCGTGCAGCCGCTGCTGGCGGCCACGGTGGTCAGCATGGTGATCTCCCCGCTCATCATCCGGCACAACCGGCGCATTACCCGTCTCATCCTGCGCGAAGCCGGACCACCGCACGACCTGGGCCGCGAAGCACAGTCCACTCGCGCGCTGGCCGAGCGCGACCACGTGATCATCTGTGGCTTCGGGCGCGTCGGCCAAAACATCGCGCGGGTGCTGGAACAAACCGGCTTCGAATACATCGCGCTCGACCTGGACCCGGTGCGCATACGCGCCGGGCGTCAGGCCGGCGAACCCGTGGTGTACGGCGATGCCAAGCAGATCGAGGTGATGGAAAACGTGGGGCTGGCCAGCGCCAGCGTGGTGGTCATCACCTTCGCCAGCCCCGCGGTATCGCTGCGGATCCTGCACGCAGTGCGCAAGATACGCACCGGCGTGCCGGTGCTGGTGCGGACCCAGGACGATTCGCGTCTGGAGGACCTGCAACGGGCCGGCGCCACCGAGGTGGTACCTGAAACCTTCGAGGCAAGCCTGATGCTGCTGTCGCATCTGCTGGTGCTGTTGCAGGTGCCGGTGTCGCGCGTGGTACGGACCGTGGACAACATCCGCAGCGATCGCTACGGCATGCTGCGCCACATTTTCCACGGCGAAGATGCGCAGGTTCGCGACGTCGGGCGAACGCGGCGCGAGGAACTGTCGAGCGTGATCCTGCCGCCCAGCGCCTGGGCCGTGGGCAAAACCATCGGCGAGATCGCCAGCCGCGGCGCCCGCGCCTCGGTGAGCGCGGTGCGACGCGAGGGCATCGTCGGCCGCGACCCCTCTGCCGACACGGTGCTCAAGGAAGGCGACGTGGTGGTGCTGTACGGCACGCCGGATGCGCTGGAGCATGCCGAGGTGGTGTTGCTCATGGGCTAAAACCCCGCCGTGGGTACGGCTCGGCCCATGAGCAGCACCCACGGCGCGGCGCGCGCGGCAACCTGTCGCCGGGCAAGTGTGACGTGGTTCTCGGCCTCGCAACGATTATGAGACGCAAAGCCCACCGGCTCTTTACAGCGGCGTGAGCCTTCGCTCATATTTGCGGCCGCTGCTTCAAGGGCAAACCCGCCGAAAGGCGGGGACGCAAAGCCTCCGGTC
>JAFEGC010000261.1 GCA_018240265.1 Pseudomonadota bacterium
GCCGGCCGGCCCCAGCTCGAACTGCCGGTAGGCGGGCGGGCGCGAATCGATGGCGAATTCATCGCTCAGCGGCACGAACTGCGCGCCGGTGGAGGGCGTGGCGAACAGGCGCACGGCGTCGCGCCGGCCGTTGCGCCCGCTGCTGCGCTCGCCCTCGAATTCCTGGTGCACGTGGCCCCACACCACGGCACGCACGTGGCGATGCGCATCCACGATGCTCCAGAAGTCCTCGGCATTGGCAAGGCCAATGCCGTCGAGCCAGCGGCTGCGCATCGGCACCGGGTGATGATGCAGGCACAGCAGCGCGTGATCGCGCGAGCCGGACAGCGTCTGCTCCAGGCGCGCGAGCTCCTGCGCCGACAGCCGCCCGCCGATGGACCCGGCCTGGTAGCTGTCCAGCATGATGAGCTGCCAGCCCTCGGCCTGGTACACGCCGCCGATCTGGAACGGCCGGCCGCGGAGCTCCGCGTGCATGGCCTGCGGGATGTCGTGGTTGCCGGGCACGCACAGCACGGGACGCTCGACGCGCTGGAATAGATTGCGAAAGCGGATGTAGCCGGCCGGATCGTCCTGCACCAGGTCACCGCTGACCATGACCGCCGCATAGTCGGGACAGGCGTCGAACGCCTCCAGCATCACTGCGCGCAGGGTGGCGTCGGTCTGCACTCCGCGCAATTTGCCGTCGGCGCGGCCGTACAGATGCGGATCGGTGAACTGCAGAATTTTCATCGGTTCATGCTAGCAAAGCGCAGCCGGTCGATTGTTGAACCAGGTCATGTAGGGACTTTTCCAAAGCGTGCGGCGTGGCGCGCCCAACCCAAGCCGATCGGGACGCAGGTCGCGTTTTTATTGCCGCAAGCACGACCTTTCTGGGACAATAAGCGCCTTTCCCCGGACGAGTTCACCATGCCAACCCGTCGCGATCTTGCGAATGCCATACGCGCATTGACCATGGATGCGGTCCAGCAGGCCAATTCAGGACATCCCGGCGCCCCGATGGGCATGGCGGACATCGCCGAGGTGCTGTGGCGCGATGTCCTCAAACATAATCCGGGCAATCCCACCTGGTGGGACCGCGACCGCTTCGTTCTGTCCAATGGCCACGCCTCGATGCTGCTGTACTCGCTGCTGCATCTGACCGGCTATCCGCTGTCCATGGATGAGATCCGGCGCTTCCGCCAGTTCGGCTCCAAGACGCCGGGCCATCCGGAATACGAACCGCACCTGGGCATCGAGACCACCACGGGACCGCTGGGGCAGGGGTTGGCCAATGCCGTGGGCATGGCACTGGCGGAGCGCACGCTGGCGGCCACGTTCAACCGTCCCGGCCATGAAATCATCGATCATCACACCTACGTGTTTCTCGGCGACGGCTGTCTGATGGAGGGGATTTCGCACGAGGCATGTTCCTTTGCGGGCAATCAGAAGCTGGGCAAGCTCATCGCTATCTACGATGACAACGGCATCTCCATAGACGGCAAGGTACAGGGTTGGTTCACGGACAATACGCCGGAGCGTTTCGAGGCCTATGGCTGGCACGTCATCCCGAAGGTGAACGGCCAAGATTCGGATGCGGTGGCCCAGGCCCTGGCCGCCGCCCGCACCGAGCGCGAGCGGCCCTCGCTCCTGTGCTGCCAGACCGTCATCGGCTGGGGCGCGCCGAACAAGCAGGGCACCAAGGCCATGCACGGCGAGGCCATGGGCGTGGAGGAGGTGGCTGCCACGCGCAAGAACTTGGGCTGGAATCATCCGCCCTTCGAGATTCCCGCTGACATCAAGGCGGCCTGGGATTGCCGGGAAAAAGGCGCGCGCGCCGAACAGCAGTGGCAGGAGCGTTTCGACCGCTACCAGGCGGCCTTCCCGGATCTTGCCGTCGAGCTGCGGCGACGTCTGCGCGGTGAGCTGCCCGCCGGCCTGCCGGCGCTGATCAAGTCCGAGATCGCCAAGGCGCAGGCTGCGATGACGGCGCTGGCCACGCGCCAGTCCTCGCAGGCGGCGCTGAATGCCGTGGGTCCCGCCCTGCCCGAGCTGATCGGTGGCTCGGCTGACCTCACGCCCTCCAACGGCACGCTGCGCAAGGATTCGGTTCTGCTGTCGCCCGCCTCGCCGGGCGGCAACTACGTGCATTTCGGCGTGCGCGAATTCGGCATGTCGGCCATGCTCACCGGTATCTGCCTGCACGGCGGCTTCATTCCCTACGGCGGCACCTTCCTGACCTTCTCGGATTACGCGCGCAACGCTGTGCGCATGGCCGCGCTGATGCGCCAGGGCGTGGTATTCGTCTACACCCACGATTCCATTGGCCTGGGTGAGGATGGCCCCACACACCAGCCCATCGAGCACATCGCCTCGCTCCGGCTGATCCCGGACATGGATGTGTGGCGGCCCTGTGATACGGTGGAGACCACGGTCGCCTGGGGCGCCTGCCTGATCAACCGGCAGCGTCCGGCGTGCCTTGCGCTCACGCGCCAGTCCGTGATCTGCGAGCCGCGCGATCCGGGTCAGGTGGAAGCCATCCAGCGCGGCGGCTACGTGCTCATCGAACCCGCGGGCGGTGCGCCCGAGGCTCTGGTGCTGGCCACTGGCTCCGAGGTGGGTATCGCCGCCGAGGCGGTGCGGGCATTGAATGCCGCGGGCCGGCGCGTCCGGCTGGTGTCCATGCCCAGCACCACCGTGTTCGCGCGCCAGGATGAGGCTTACCGCGAGTCGGTACTGCCCGTGGCCGTGACCGCACGCGTGGCGGTGGAGGCCGGCGCGCGCGATACCTGGTGGCGCTATGTGGGCATGGGTGGGGCCATCATCGGCATCGATCATTTCGGCGCCTCGGCGCCGGCCAAGGAGCTGTTCCAGCGCTACGGGTTCACCGCGGCCAACGTGCGCTCCACGGTCGAATCATTGTTGAAGAAGTAACCCAAAGAGGACAGCAGCATCATGGCGATCAAGGTTGGCATCAACGGATATGGACGTATCGGACGCAACATCCTGCGGGCGTTGTACGAGTCCAAGCGCACGCACGAGCTGCAGATCGTGGCAATCAACGATCTGGGCGATGCCAAGACCAATGCCCACCTGACCCGCTTCGACACCGCGCATGGCCGCTTCAACGGCGAGGTGCGCGTCGACGGCGATGCCATGGTGGTGAACGGCGATCGCATCCGCGTGGTCGCGCAGCGCGATCCGTCCAAGCTTCCGTGGGGCGAGCTGGGGGTGGATTTCGTGCTCGAGTGCACCGGCCTGTTTGCCAGCAAGGCCAAGGCCTCGGCGCACCTGGCGGCCGGCGCCAAGAAGGTGGTGATCTCGGCGCCCGGCGGCGAGGACGTGGACGCCACGATCGTGTACGGCGTCAATCACAAGACGCTGAAGGCATCGGATACGGTCATTTCCAATGCCTCCTGTACCACCAACTGCCTGGCGCCGCTGGCCAAGGTGCTGCACGACAAGGTCGGCATCCTCGCCGGCATCATGACCACGGTGCATTCCTACACCAATGATCAGGTGCTCACCGACGTCTATCACTCCGATCTGCGCCGTGCGCGTTCGGCCACGATGTCCATGATTCCGACCAAGACCGGCGCCGCCGCCGCGGTGGGCCTGGTGCTTCCCGAACTCAAGGGCAAGCTCGATGGCTTCGCCATCCGCGTGCCCACCATCAATGTATCGCTGGTCGACCTGTCCTTTACCGCGGCGCGCAAGACCAGCGTCGAGGAGATCAACAAGATCATGAAGGCGGCGGCCGAGGGCGAATTCAAGGGCATTCTTGCCTACAACGACCAGCCGCTGGTGTCGATCGACTACAACCACGACCCGGCGTCCTCCACCTACGATGCCAGCCTCACCAAGGTGATCGAGGGCAACCTGGTGAAGGCCTGCTCCTGGTACGACAATGAGTGGGGCTTCTCCAACCGCATGCTCGACACCACACTGGCGTGGTCCAAGGTCAAGTGACAGCCCATTCGGACGAATACCGATCGTGAAAGTCAGGAAAATGAGTGATGTGAATCTTCGCAATCAGCGCGTGCTGATCCGCGAGGATCTCAACGTCCCCGTGCACAACGGCGAAGTGGCGAGCGATGCGCGCATCCGTGCTTCGCTCCCGACCATCAAGCAGGCGCTGGATGCCGGCGCGCA
>JAFEGC010000262.1 GCA_018240265.1 Pseudomonadota bacterium
GTGGTCTTGCCGGCGCCGTTGGGACCCAGGAGCCCGACTACCTCGCCGCTGCCTACTTGCAGGCTCAGCTCGCGCAGCACCTGCCGCGACTTGTAGCTCTTCGCGAGACGCTCGGCCTTCAGCACGCTCATGGCTTGGGTTTTTGCGCCGGCGGAGTGATGGTGATGCGCACGCGCTGCGAGCCCTGCTCGGCGGCATTGGCCACCACACGTTGTTCGGTCACGCTGTACTTGAGCGTTTCGCCGCGGATCTCATTGGGCCCGTCGGACAGCCAGGCATTGTGGCTCAGCACCACGGTGCCTGCCTTGACATCGTAGACGATGGTGTCGGCGCGGCCACGCGCCAGCTGACCAGTCTGGTCGCGCCGCTGCTCGAATTCGGCCGGGGCGCCATTCACCACCGCCTTGGTCAGCAGCTTGTTGCCGAAGGTAATGTCGGCATCGTCGGCGTTGAGAAAGCCGTGCTCGACGTTGATGCGTACCTTGCCGCGGAACTGCCAGTGGCTGTTGTCGAAGTTCACGCCGTTGGCGGTGGCCTGGTCGGCCTCCACCGACAGCTTGCCCTGGGTGATTTTCACCTTGCGGAACACGATGACATTGTTGCGGTAATCCAGGTCGCTGGACTGGGCGTCGAGTTGTACGGGGAGCCGGGTGTCCGCTCCCGGTATCTGCGGTGCCGCCAGCGAGGCCCATGCGCACGCCAGGAGCGGCGCGCAACGTCTAAGGAGTGAAGCGGCCATACACCTTGGATTCTAGCCGCATCGTCCGTTCCTTCAAGCGCGCCACCAGACCATGCGCCGATAATGTGTGCGCGCCAAAGGACATGCGCACTTCGCTGTCGGTGCGCACCTCGGATTTGCCCACATCGTAGGTGGCATGATCGGTGTTCATCACCGCTGGTCCCTGGCGGCTCTGGTTCAGTCCCTGCAATTGCACGTTGCCGGTGATGTCGACGAGGCGGCCCGCCTGCTGCACATGCGCCTTGTCGCCGACCAGGATCCATAGTTGGCCGTCGTCGGTCTGGTAGTCGAGGCGCACGTTGTGCAGTTCGACGTCGTTCCCGTGGTCGATCTGCTCGATGCGCTCGGCGGCGATTTTCACGGATGGATCGCCCGCCAGGTTGTAGTCGGTCATTACCGCACCTTTCAGGTAATAGCCTGGCAGTTCGTTCTGCGCGGTCGAGTTCACGGTGCGCTGTATGCGGGTCTGGTTACTCAGAAACCAGGTGCCGGCGGCGAGCGCGACCAGGGCCAGCACGGTGAGCAAGCGCAGCAGCATCAGCGCTGCTTCGCGCGCGCCAGCAGCAGGGCGTCGCAGAGTTCACGCGCCGCGCCACGGCCGCCGGCCCGCCGGCTGACCCAGTGGGCGGCACGCCGCACCAGCGGATGCGCATCGGCGACCGCAGCGGCGAAGCCCACCGAGGCCATCAACGGTAGATCGGGCGTATCGTCCACGAGACAGGCGCAGCGCGCCGGAGCGACGCCGGCCGCCCGCGTGAGGCTCGCAAGCGCCGCCACTTTGTCGGCGCAGCCCTGCACCACGCGCCGCACGCCGAGCTCGCGCATGCGTGCGGCGACGGCGGCACTGCGTCGGCCGCTGATGATCGCGACCTCAAGACCTGCGTTCATCAGGAGCTTGATGCCGTGGCCATCGCGCACGTGAAATACCTTCAAGCTCTCGCCGCGGGCGCCGAAGTACAGTCTGCCGTCGGTGAGCACGCCGTCGACGTCGAACACCACCAGTTCGATGCGTGCAAGGTTCATCGGTTTGCGCGCGCCGCTCAAACGATGCCCGCACGCATCAGGTCGTGCACGTTGAGTGCGCCGCGCACCTTGTTCGCCTCATCCACCACCACCAGCTGGGTGATGCGATGCGCCTGCATCAAATTCACCGCCGCGGCGGCCAGTGTGCCGAGCGGCACCGACTTGCCGCCGGGTGTCATCACCTCACGCATGCGGGTGCGATGCACATCGACATTGCGGTCCAGGGCGCGGCGCAGATCGCCGTCGGTGAACACGCCCAGGAGCGCTTCGTCCGCGGCGATGACGGTGGTCATGCCCAACCCTTTGCGGCTCATTTCCAGCAAGCCCTCTGCAAGCGGTTGCTCCGGCCCGATTTTAGGTATGTCAGCGCCCTGGCGCATGACATCGTCCACGTGCAGCAGCAGGCGCTTGCCGAGATTGCCGGCCGGATGCGAGCGGGCGAAATCATGCTCGGTGAAGCCGCGCGCGTGCAGCAGGGTCACCGCCAGCGCATCGCCCATGGCCAGCGCGGCGGTGGTGCTGGCGGTGGGCGCAAGGTTCAGCGGGCAGGCCTCCGCCGGCACGCTGGTGTCCAGGTGCACGTCCGCCGCGCGCGCCAGCGTTGAGCGGTTCGCGCCGGTGAAGGCGATGAGTGGCACGCCGAGCCGCTTCAGCACCGGCAGGATGGCGAGGATTTCCTCGGTCTCACCCGAGTTCGACAGCGCGATGACCGCGTCCTCGCGCACGATCATTCCGACATCGCCGTGGCTGGCTTCGCCGGGATGGACGAAGAAGGCCGGCGTGCCGGTACTGGCCAGCGTCGCGGCGACCTTGCCGCCGATGTGCCCGGATTTTCCCATGCCGATCACCACCACGCGGCCCTTGCAGGACAGGCAGATGCGGCAGGCCTGGGCAAACGACCCGTCCAGGCGCGGCAGCTGCGCCGCCAGCCCGTCGATCTCGACTTGTAGCGCCCGGCGGCCCTGCTCGATCAGCGCCCGGTCGGAAAAGCGGTCATTCATCGCTGTAATCATATCGCGGTTCCCTTAAGATCGCGGCCAACAGTTCCCTTGTGCGATGACCGACATGAATCCGAAAGCCATAGCCGATCTGATCCAGGCAGCGATCCCCGGGTCCCGCGCCCTGGTACGAAGCGATGACAACGTGCATTACGAGGCGGTGGTGATCGCGGAAGCCTTCGCCGGCAAACGCTCGGTGCAGCGTCACCAGCTGGTGTACGCCGCGCTGGGCACGCGTATGGGCGATGAAATCCACGCGCTGGCGTTGCAGGCATTCACGCCGGAAGAAGCGGCGCGCAGCGGCATAGGCTAGCGGCGCGGCGGAGGAAGGGCGTTGGACAAGTTGCAGATTCAAGGCGGGGTGCCGCTGTCGGGCGAAATCCGCATCTCGGGGGCAAAGAACGCCACGCTTCCCATCCTCGCCGGCTGCCTGCTGGCAGACGGGGCCGTTACGGTGGGCAACGTGCCGCATCTGCAGGACGTGACCACCATGATCGAGCTGCTCGGGCGCATGGGCGTGTCGGTGACGGTGGATGAGAAGATGCGCATCGAAGTCGATGCCTCCACTATCAAGGAACATTTCGCTCCGTACCAGCTGGTCAAGACCATGCGCGCCTCCATCCTGGTACTGGGGCCGCTGCTGGCGCGCTTCGGGCGCGCCGACGTGTCCCTGCCCGGCGGCTGCGCCATCGGCGCGCGGCCAGTGAACATCCACGTCGCCGGGCTGCAGGCCATGGGCGCCGACATCCATATCGAGAACGGCTACATCAAGGCCCGTTCCGGCCGGCTGCGCGGCGCGCAGCTGGTGCTGGAGACCGTCACCGTGACCGGCACCGAGAACCTGATGATGGCGGCGGCGCTGGCCGAAGGCGAGACAGTGCTGGAAAACGCGGCGCGCGAACCGGAGGTGGTGGATCTGGCCAATTTCCTCAATTCGCTGGGCGCGAACATCAGCGGGGCCGGGACTGATCGCATCGTTATCCAGGGCGTGGAGCGCCTGCACGGTGGCCGCTATGATGTGCTGCCGGACCGCATCGAGACCGGCACCTACCTGGTGGCCGGCGCGATCACCGGCGGCAAGGTGCGCGTGAAGCATACGCAACCGCAGCACATGGATGCGGTGCTCGGCAAGCTGCGCGAAGCCGGCGCCACCATTACCACCGGCGACAACTGGATCGAACTCGACATGCGCGGCCGCCGCCCGCATTCCGTGGACATCCGCACCGCGCCGTATCCTGCCTTTCCCACCGACATGCAGGCGCAGTTCGCGGCGCTGGATGCCGTGGCCGACGGTGTCGGCACCATCATCGAGACCATTTTCGAAAACCGCTTCATGCACATGCTGGAAATGCG
>JAFEGC010000263.1 GCA_018240265.1 Pseudomonadota bacterium
CATTGTCTAGCGCGATTGCGCTCCAATAAGCGGCCGGACGCAGATATGCAGGGTAGCCATTGGTGCCGGTTCCGCCATGTGTCCAACAAAGGGCCGCGATGAGAAGAATGGTCAGAATCGACGTTGCGCCGGTAATTGCATTGGATCGTAAATACCGAATTTCGTTCACCGATCTCGACCCGGCGGGCAGCATGATGCCTATCGCAAGCGGCAACGTAAGCATTACTGCTTTGAAAAATGAGCCCCAATATTGATCGATCGCCTCGTGGAGGAATCGGATTTCGGCGATCATGGGTTCGAACTGAGCGACCTCGAGACTGTCGCTCATTGCGTAGTAATATGTCGTCACGAAGATTGCGGAGGCGCTGAACAGGGCTCCAACCGGAATTCGCGCAGATAAAGGCAGGAAGAACCCCACGAGCAGGCAGGCGCCAAGGGAAAGCAGCCATGTGAGCGCAAATGTGGCGATGCCGAGCAGGCTTTCGCCATGCGCAAGCGCCCGTATGGTGGCCGGTATGCGTTCTGCAAGTTCCGGCCAGGTGGAAAGAACTGCCCCGGCGATGATGAAGGTCGCTTTGACTGCGCCGATGAGATGAATGGTTCGCTTGGAAGGCGTTGGCACGTTGATTGTCCCTAATTTGGGTGCCCTCGAGGCTAAGGGTTCTCCGGCAGCGCCAGCCGCAGCGCGTCCATCACTTCCCAGCCGCCGAGCCGGCAGTAGGAGTGGGTGCCGATGAACTCCGGTCCCCACGCCGGTGCGCGTTGCCCCACCTCCCGCTCGCGAAAGTCGTCCGGGGTGAGGGCTTCGACTTCCGAAAAACGCAGCTGACGCCCGTAGCGGATGGTGGAATCCTGGCTGACGCGGATCAACTTCCCGTCGAATTGCAGCAGCGGGCCCGCGTTGCGCGAGTAGCGGGCATCCAGGCTGACGGGACTGCGCGGATGAGGCTGGAGCGGGTCCTGCAGGCTGCTTGCGGTGAACAGGAACTGGTGTTCGTTGGAGTCCACGCTTTGTCGGATGCCGGTGAAGAAGTAATGCGTGCCATCCTCGCCGACGTGCAGGACGGTATCGTGGGCCGGGATGTCCAGCAGCACGCGGTGCAGTTTCCAGCGCCGCGGAAAATCCACGGCGCGATACAGTTCCACCCGACCGGAGCGGGCCGTCTCGGGCAGCAGATAGATCTCGTCCTCACGTTTGAACACGTACGGGAAGGATAGGTGATAAGGCCGATGCAGTACGGGCACGACCGGACCAAGAGTGCCGTCCTCGCGCAGCTCGCAGCAGGAAATGATTCCGTGCCCCAGGCGATACGGGTAATCCTCCATGAACAGCCACAGCCGCCCGGCATGTTCGAACAAGTGCGGATCGGCGTAGAAGTGCCCAGCCGCGGGCGTGATCCAGCGGAAATCGTCCCAGTCACCCTGCCACGGCGCTTGGGTGGAAGCCTTGCGGATGCCGATCTGCCAGCGTCGCACGCGCCGGTCAGGATGCAGCCGGTGACGCAGGGCCCGCGTGAATTTCCGGGCAAGGAAGCCTGCCATCTGAAGATTTTCTGGAGCCTGAGCTACGGCGGGGGCATGCGTCTTGGCCGCACGCGCCGGGGTGTCGCGCAACACCTGCCACCCTTGCTCATATAGCTGTCTCAGCTTCCAGATCATCAGCGTATCGATGGACAGACATATGCTGTGCAGATTGACCACATGCGAGGTGCCGAGTTGTGTGGCGACCCGGCATTCCGCCAGCGCGATGTTCGGATGCGCGGGGCCGGTCTGTGCCATGAGAAAGGCACTGGACAGGGGTTCATCCTGAGAGACCGCCCAGAAGGTGGCGAAGTCCCCCCAGCGCTCCGGCGTGCCGAATTGGCATGACCACAGTCCGCAACGCGCCAGCTGCGCCAGCGCCGGGCGCGGGGTCCGGCGGCTCAGGTTCAAGATCACATCGAGCTGCGCTTCGCTGATCCGACGTTGGATGGTGATGTCGAGTGCGGCGTCCGAGCCGTCGAGGAACCGCCCCTCGACACGCGCAATGTCCTGCAACAGGTTATCGTAGTTCTCGGGCACGAAACTGAGCGCGGCGCTGGCGTGGCGGGCCTTGTCCCAGGCAAGGTAACGGGAGTATAGGAGCGGGGCGGCGGTGCGCGGCGCGGGGGACGTTCCCAGCAGGGCATTGCGTCCGCCGCATTCTTCGGCGGTGCCGCTGTCCTGATCATCCGCGAGCACCAGCACCGGGTCCGCGAAATTGCAGGTTTGAAGCTGGCGCAAGATGGCGGCGAAGGGGCCGATCAGCGAGGAATTGTCGAGCAGCACCGCGACTCGTAGCCGCCGTCCCGCGCAGGATGACTGCAGGAACAGGCACTCGCTCATGCGCGCTTCCTGCGCAGCAGTTGCTCGCCGAATCCCGTGACTTCCTTGAACGTGATCACGCCGGCGACTTGCAGCGACAGCGAGTAGAGGCCAAGGCCGGCCAATGTGCCCAGGATGCCACCCGCGAGGCCGGGGATGCGCCATTCCAGGAATCGGCCCAGGGCAAATCCGCCGACCGCACCCAGGGCGATGGTCATGAGATGGCCGGGCCGTAGCTCGAAGCTGTAAAAGCGTCGCGCCACCCAATGCGTCGTGCCGAACAGCAGGATGCCGGTCAGTGTGGTGGCGATGACGGCGCCGAGAACGCCAAAGCGTGGCGTCAGCACCACCTGCATGACCACGGCGGCCGCGGCCGCGAAGCCGGTAATGAAGGGTTTCAGCTTGGTGCGCTTCGCCATGAGTATGCCGAGATCGGCCAGGCCCGCGATGTTGGAGAATATGCAGCCGATGGCCACGATGGGTACCAGGTCGCCAGCCGCTTCATAGCGGCTGGTTGTCAGGAGCTGAATGGCGATGGGAGCCGCCAGGCTCACGGTGAGCCCGACCAGCACGCAGAAGGAGAGGTAACGCGTGAACAGCACCCCGATGCGCCGCGCGCCGTCGGACTGGTCGCGTACCGCGAAGGCGAACGGCACCCAGACGTTCTCGATCGGATTGGACAGAAGCGAGAGGGCCATGTCGCCGAGCTTGGAGGCGAGCGACAGCAAGCCCAGGGAGGAGATGATGCCGAACTGGATCAGGGCGAGCCGGTCTGCGTTGGTGATGATGTAGGTGAACACCGCCGTTGGTATGTAGGGCAGGCCGAAAGTTACCAGTTCGCGCAGCACCGGCATGGACAGGTGCAGCTTCGACCAGCGCAGCAGGGCGAGTCCGGCGGTGCCGCCGGAAACCAGCGAAGCCAGGATGTTGCCGATCAGCGCGCCGTTGAGCCCTAGATGAAACACATGAAGGAAGGAGAAGTTCAGGCTCACCAGACACAGCGCGCGGGCTCCCTGTGCGATGACGAACTGCCGCGACCGAAAGCGGATCTGCAAGAACGACAGTCCGAGCAGATACGTGGCTTCGAAGGCCAGCCATACGGCCAGGGCGGCGCTGTTGAGCGGCGTCAGCAGCGCAAAGCCCGTGTGGCTGGCGAACAGCGAGGCGATGACCAGCAGCGGGAACATGATTGCCCCCGACACCAGGAACACCCCGGCGATGGTGGTGGAGGTGAGGGGCTTGCGCCAGTCATCCGTCGGCTTGTCGAAGGTGAAGCGCAGGTAACCCTGCCGCAGGCCCAGGAAGGCCACCACCATGCATACGTTGACGAATCGCAGAACTGTGTCCAATACGCCGTACTGAGCCGGCTCCAGCGCATGGGTGTACACCGGCAGCATGACGATGCCACTGACCAGGGCGATCAGCGATCCGATGCCGTAGATGAGGGCATGCCTTGCCGTGGGAGGGCTGGTGGCAGTGGAGGAGCGCGAACTCGCCGATTCTGGAGTGCTTGACGTCATTAGCCTGTAAGTTTGGTGTCAACATCAATTTAGCATTCCCGCCGGCCGCAAAGCGCGGAACCAGCGAGAGTTTTTGTCATCGCAGGCCGGCCTATGTCAGCTTCCTGGGCAGGGATGAAGTGTGACGCGGTTCACGCTCGGCGCCGAACCCGTTCACTTACAGGTAGGCAGATCCGGGCCTGTGATGTCGTAGGCGCTCACCGCCGGGGTGTTCACCA
>JAFEGC010000264.1 GCA_018240265.1 Pseudomonadota bacterium
CACATTTCCAGTTGTAGGCGCGGCTCGCGGGGCCTGGCGCGGGATTTGGCAGGAATCGCGCAACGTGAGAGGCGAATGTCGAGAAGATCGGAAAGGACGGCGGTGGCGGTCGGGTAGCGGCCGGCGCCGAGGCCGGACAGCCGGTGTATCGCGCCGCCGGCGGTCCTGACTTCGAGACGGTTCTCGGCGCCCCGAGCTTGACTCAAGAAATCGCCGGCCGGAAGCCATTCCGGCGCAACGCGGGCGATTCGCTCAGCACTCACACGAGCGACCAGGCGGCAGACAGTGCCAGACGGCGTATCACGAAGATTGAGATTTCGAATGCCCGTCACCTGCAGTGCTGCCGGCGCGGCGCCGAAGCCAAGACGACACAGGATTTCGAGCTTGCGCGCGGCATCGAGTCCATCGAGGTCCGCGCTCGGATCGGGCTCCGCGTAGCCCTTCGCCTGCGCTTCGCGCACGGCCTCGTCGAGGGTAACCCCCGCCGTTAACTGGTCGAGCACGAAGTTGCAGGTGCCATTCACCACGCCGCGGATTTCTTCGATGCGCTCACCTTCCGCGGCCAGCCGCTGCACCAGTTCCAGCGTCGGTACCGCGCCGCCCACGGCCGCCGAGCAACGCAGCCTGGGCGTCGTGGCCAGGAGATATGCCGAGAGATCCTTCCAATGCGTCGCGACCAGCTCCTTGTTCGCCGTGATGACTGAAAGACCGGCGGTGAGCGCGGCGGAGACGAGCGGATACGCGGGATCCACGCCGCCCAGACATTCGATCATGACATCGGCATTGCGCCTCGATGCGCGTTGCAGCGCCTGGTCTGGCTCCGCAACCAAAAGGTGTGCTGGAACTCCGGCATCCACATGCCGGCGCGCGTCTCGAATCAAAATCCCCACCACCTCGTATCGATCGGGGTACGCGGCAAGATATTCATAGACACCGAAGCCCACGGTGCCAAGGCCACATAAGAAAATACGCGGTCGCGGCAACGACGCCGAAGCGACCAAAGATCGGGCCTCGGCACCGATCACGGACCCTACAGGCTCACCGACGGCGCGAACTTCGATTCGTTGCCCGGCGGCGCTGGCACGTTGAACGGCTTTGCTCTGGATCAGCCGACCACCGAGACGGATCGCGTCCTCATAACGCGCGTATTCGAAGCGCCGAAGCCGCTTCCCCGAGAGTCGTGGATCGCCTTCATACAGACCATCGACGTCCTTCACCAGGATACAGCGGGCGCCCAGTTGCTGCGCCAAGTACACGGCGGTCAGGTCCGATCCACCGCGGCCCAGCAGCGCGATGCCGTAATCCTCGGCCAACCCGTAAAACCCCGGCACCACCGATACGGGGAACCGATTCACCAGCTGCCTCAATCGAACCACATCCACCGAGGCCGGCTCCGCGTTCAATCGATCTCCGTGCGCGCGCAGGTCGATATCGCGCGGATCCAAGAGACCGGCGGGCACGCCTGCACGCTCCAGGGCGAACACGAGCTGGGTGGCGGACTCCACTTCGCCCGTGGCCACGGCCGTGGCGAGCGCATAAGAATTAGGATGCGGCGTCCACGCCCGGCAATCGGCAAGGATACGATCGGTCTCGCCTTCGAAGGCGGAAACGACGCTGATCACACGCTCGCCCAGGCGCAGGTGGCGGTAGATTTCAGAAACCACGCAGGCAAGGTCGCGTGCCGATCGCAGCACGGAACTGCCGAACTTCAACACGACCAAGGGAAGCGAATCGTTCGAATCCAACATCGGGTCAGCCTCTTGAGTAAACACACGAGGCGCCGAGTCGAGATTGCGGATGTCAGAAATGCAAAAACCTGTTCAGCCCACGGCGGAACAGGTCCGTCGTCGCTTTAGCGGCATTTCTTACGCGCCCGCAAGCTGTTCATCAAATCGGCGCGGGGAACATAGTAAGAGGCGGGCACGGGGGCGTCAACAGCGGATCGGCGACCAGGCCAGGGGATGCTGGCCCGGAGCGCATGGCGGCCGTTCCCAATATCCCGGAGTCCTCGAATAGCTGACGATCGGCGCCGGTACGCGCAAATCGCCATAGGCGCAAGCCGTGGTCAGGAAGCCGCATGGGTCGGGTTGCGGCATATCCCTGGGCAACCGCGAGCGTTCCGCCGCATCCAGTTGACCGAGTTCCTGAAGGAACATCGAGGATCGTGTCAGGCTCACTTGAACATGGTAGCTGCCGCCTTCCCGCTCTCTGCGCAGGAGCGCCGCAAGCACGCCGGTGGCCGCCAGGTACGGCGCAAGATAATCATTCATCGTACCGGTGGGGGCCATGCGAGGTTCCTCGGCGCTTCCTTCATCGATGGCCAAGCCGCAAGCGACCTGGCCTATGGGTTCGAAACCGCCGCGATCGCGCCATGGCCCGCCGTATCCATAACAGCTCACCGATACATAGATAATGCCCGGACGCATCTGCGCAAGATGCTGGGGACCAAACCCTTCACGTTCGAGCGCTCCCGGCCGCCACGATTGCACGAACACATCGGCGCTGCTCGCCAGGCTGCGCAGGCGATCCGCTTCCCCCGCGCGCTCCAGATCGAGCAAGGCCGAACGCTTTCCCCAGCCCGTATCCAGCAGCATGACGTGCGAGTCCGAACGCCAAGGCGGTGCGACATGCAACACATCGGCGCCCTGCTCGGCCAGCAACTTACCGATCGTGGGTCCGGCAAGTACGTGTGTGAAGTCCACTACTCGAATACCCGAAAGAGGACGATATCCGGAAGACCAGGGTACCGGGCTCGACTCTCCGATCTTGTCGATATGGATCGCGGGCCGGGCGGCGAGCCACTGCCCTTGCGGATGATCCAGCCATTCCTCGCGGGTGCGCGCGAGCACTCCTACCGCTCGCCGTTCCGCCAGCGCTTGCTCGAGCTCAAGGGCATCGCGACGGGCAATCGCCCGCGCAAAGCACATCGCATCATATCCACAGTCGAGAACATCCAGCAGACGCGTGAGCAACTCGGGATACGCCAGAGTACGTAATACAAAAATCTGTCGGCCATCCTTCGTCTGGAAAAAACCGCGATGATCGGTGCCTCGCGGATGCGGCTCCAGCCGGTAACCGTCCTGGTAGAGATGCACCACCGTCTGCATGCCCGGCACCACCGCGCGATTCATATCAATCGCAATGTCCTGACCTTCGCCGCAACGCCGCTTCCAGATCGAAGCCACGGCGCTTCCCATGGCTGCCAGCGCTCCTGCCGCCGCGGCCCCGACGCGATGCACACTGGGAACGATGGGATCGCGGCCCAGGATACTCACCTCGCCGGCGATGTCGTCAGGGAAGAGGCCCACCTCACGCCAGAGTCGGTCGAAGACATCCTTCGCAGTCACTGCTGCCATGGCGTTCTCCCTCAGCTCGAGATGGCGGCGTCGCGCAACCGTGCGCGCAGCTTCGCGGTCGCTCCGGCGTCGACAGTCCAGGCTACCGCATCCACCTCCACGCCATAGACATCACGAGCCCGCTGAGCCGATATGAAACCAGCACGCACATCGTCCACGACCCGCTGCGGGTTCCGGTTCAGCGGATCTCCCCAGCCCCCGCCACCACTGTTGCGCGACTCACAGGCTTCCCCGGGAAAAATGGGTACGGTAACGAAGGTGCGAAGCGGACGCCGCTTGCCATCCGGTGAGATGATTTCCATCTCGGCCAGGCGGGCATTGCGTCCTCCACTCACGCCGGCGGGTGCGCAGCGCTGGCCGTCGCTGTTACCCGTCATGAGCAACGACATCGCGCCCGGCTTGGTGTGCGCCACGAACCGGACGTAGCTTCCTGGCGAACCCCGGAATTCCCCGGCGCCTTCGAAATCCGGCGCGACTTCGTAATGCGTCACGACGTAAGGGCAGCTTGCCTCGAAAAACTCCACGTTCGGCCGGACAAGATTCCCACAGGCGCTCTGGAAGCCCACCCCCAACCAACCGTCGAAACCCTTGACCGCCCCACTCCCGCCGTCACTACCGAAGGTCTCCGTGAAATAGTTGCGCTGCTGGCCGGTGCGCGGATCGATGACGTCCGGCAACTGCCCGATGTTGATGGGACACAGATGCTTGGACCAGGG
>JAFEGC010000265.1 GCA_018240265.1 Pseudomonadota bacterium
TCGCCGGTGATTTCGCGCAGCGCCTCCTGGGCCGAGGCCAGGGCGCGCTTGGCGGCGATCACGTCCGCCACCGCACTGTCATGCGCCGCGCGCGCCTCCTTCACGTCAGTGATGGCGATCAGCCCCACGGTGTAGCGTTGCTCGGACTGCTCCAACTGGTGCTGGATGGCGGTGGCTGCGGCCTGCTGCGCATCCAGATCGTCCTGCGCCGCCAGCACGTCGAAATAACGCTGCGCAACCCGGGTCACCAGTTCCTGGCGCGCGCTCTGGTAGTCGGCCTCGGCCTGCGCCACTTGCGAGTCGGCGCGTTTCAACGCCACCCAGTTGTTCCAGCTGAAAATGCTCTGGCGCAATTCCAGACCATAGGTGCGCGTCTTGGTGATGGTGGTGCCATCGGAATTGAAGTGCAGCTCCGAACTGCCGGTCGGGCTGGTGGGATCGGATACCTGTTGGACCTGCTCCTGCTGGCCCGATTCCCGGTCGCGGGTCCACGAACCCGTGGCCGACAACTGCGGCAGCAGCGCCGAGACGGCCTGGGGCTTGGCCTCCAGCGCGGCCAGGCGTGTGGCTTCCGCTTCGCGCAACTGCGGGTCGTTCTGCAAGGCCCGCTGATAGACTTCAACCAGATTGGCCGCATGGACCGCGGGCACCGCAGCCAGGGCGCCCACTCCCAACAGCAGTGCCAGCTTGGTCAAAACACGAACCTGGGCGCCTGCGGCGCATTGATCAGCGGATCGATCACGGTCTCGAACACGCTTTCGCGGATCCACTGGTCCGTTTCGATGCGCCGCACCAGGCGCGCTTCCATCACCGGCGCGCTGCCCACCACTTCGAACAGCCGGCCGCCTACCGCCAGGGACTTCTCGAAGCAGTGATCGTCCACCGGCAGCGAGCCGGTCACCGCGATGACATCGTATTCGCCCAGCGGCGCAAGGCTGAAGGCATCGCGCACCTGAAGCTGGGCGCGGGCGCCGGCGATGCTGCGCAGGTTCTGTGCGGCGGTGGCGCTCAATTCGGGCCGGATTTCGATGGACGTGGTCTGCCCGCCGAGCAGGGCGAGGCAGGCGGTGAGATAGCCGGTGCCGGTGCCGATTTCCAGCACCCGCTCCTCGCGTCCGATGTTCAGGGTCTGCAGGATGCGCCCGTGGAGCTTGGGAGTAAGCATGTTCTGGCCGAATCCGATGGGAATTTGCGCATCGGCGAATGCAAGCTCGCGATAGGCGCGCGGCACGAAGATTTCCCGGGGCAGCTCGGCCAGCACATCGAGCACGCGGGGGTCCAAAACCTCCCAGGTGCGGATCTGCTGATCCACCATTTGTTGTCGCGCTGACGTAGTATTCATAAACCTCTTGATTATGGTGAATGTTGGCTGGGGCCGCCAAGGCCTTGCGCTATTCTCTGATTCCCCATGCTGCTCCAGTCCTCCATTCAGTGGTGCGCCGCTACCACAAGTGTATTGGCAATGGGATTGCTGGGTCTATTCCTTTGGAAGCAGCGCCAGGATCGGGCCGTCGAAAATCTGTCCAAGCAGGTCTGGAGGCTGACGCGCGATCCGGACTCCACCGCCCGCATCCGCCTGGGCGGGCGCGGCGATTCCATCAACGACCTGGGGCTGGCGGTCAACAAGCTCCTGGAAAGTCTGGAACATCGCGGCATCCGCCTGCAGGAGCGCGAGCAGCTGTTTCAGCGCCTGGTCGAGTCGGTGCACGAGGCCGTGCTGGTGCATCGCGAAGTCATCCTGTTCGCCAACTCGCGCTTCCTGGCCCTGCTCGACAAGCCGGCCAAGGAACTGATCGGCAAGCCGCTGTCGCAGTTTGTCACCGCGGAGTACACCGACCTGGTGCGCGACAACCTGGATCGCCGGCTGCTGAACGAGCCAGCCGCAGAGCGTTACGAGGTGGAGTTGCAGGGCGAGCACGGCCAGGTGACGCGCGTGGAGCTGACCAGCGCGCTGATCGACAGCGCCGGGGAGCCCGCGCTGCTGCTGACCGCGGTGGAAATGCTGCCGCCGGCCACCGCCGGTGCGCCCGCGCGGCCGCGCGCCGTGGCGACGCTGGATGCCATGGGCGAGGGCGTGGTCACGGTCGATACCGACGGCCGCATCGATTACGTCAATCACGCCGCCGAAGCCCTGCTGGGCCAGAAGTTCGATCAGTTGGTGGGCCGGCTGTTCGGCGAGACGGCCTCGCTCATCGATGAATCCGACCGCCGCTCGCTCGGCGATCCGGTGCGCAAGTGCCTGAGCAACGGCGGGCGCATCACCATGGGGCGGCGTGCGGTGCTGGTGCCGGCGCAGGGCATCGAACGTTCGGTGGAAATCAGCGTCTCGCCCCTGACCTCCGACAGCAAGGACATCCTGGGCGTGGTGCTGGTACTGCACGATACCAGCGAGGTGCGGGGTCTGACGCGCCAGATGTCCTACCAGGCCAGCCACGATGCGCTCACCGGTCTGGTCAACCGCCGCGAATTCGAGCGCCGCCTGCAGGAGGCGATGGAGCTGGCGCATGCGGGGGACTCCACGCATGCGCTGTGCTACCTCGACCTGGACCGTTTCAAGATGGTCAACGATACCTGCGGGCACACGGCAGGTGACAACATGCTGCGCGAACTTGCCAGTCTCATCAAGGAGGCGGTGCGCGACTCCGACACCGTGGGCCGTATCGGCGGCGATGAATTCGCATTGCTGCTCATTGGCTGTCCGCTCGACAAGGCGCGGCAGATCGCCGACAACGTGGTGCGCAAAGTGAATGATTTCCGCTTCGTGTGGAAGGACAAGATCTTCAACGTGGGCGTGAGCATTGGCCTCGTCGAACTGGGACGCGAGGGCGGTACCATCGAGGACATCATGAGTTCAGCCGACTCGGCCTGCTACATCGCCAAGAAGCGTGGCGGCTCGCACATCCACGTGTACTCGGCCCGCGAAGAAGCCACAGCGCGCCAGAGCGGGGAAATCCACTGGCTGCAAAAGCTCCAGGGAGCGTTGCGCGACAACCGGTTCGAGCTGTATTTCCAGCCCATCGCCCATGCGCAGGCGGATGTCACCAATGGACCGGGGATCGAGGTGTTGCTGCGCCTGGACGAGGACGACGGCAGCAGCATTGCGCCAGCGGAATTTTTCAAGGCGGCCGAGCGCTATCGCCTGATGCCGCATATCGATCGTTGGGTGGTGCAAACCGTGCTGGCGGCGCTGGGGCGCGGTGGGCTGAAGCTCCCGGAGGGGCGGAGCGTGGCCATCAACATCGCCGGGCAGACACTGGCCGATGCGCAGTTCCTGGAGTTCGTGGTCGACTGCTTCGATCACACCGGCGCCTCCCCGCGCGAGGTGTGTTTCGAGCTGACCGAGAGCGCGGTGGTGGCTAATGCCGAGCATGCGCGCCGCTTCGTCGAGGTGCTGCACGGCATGGGGGCGGAGTTCGCGCTGGATGACTTCGGCAGCGGGCTGGGTTCGTTCTCCAATCTCAAATCCCTGCCCATGGACTATCTGAAGATCGACGGCTCCTTCATCCGCAACCTGGCCCAGGATGCCGTCAGCCAGGCCATGGTGTCGGCCATGATCGAGCTGTCCCGCAGCATGAATTTCCGCGTGGTGGCCGAGCAGGTAGAGGATCAGGCCGCGCTCGACACGGTCAAGCGCATGGGCGTCGACTTCGCCCAGGGGTTCATCATCGGGCGACCGCAACCGCTGTCCATGACGCCGGCGGTGTAGGCCGGCCATGTGGGGCGGCGCTTGTCCCGTTTTGCGCCATCCACCGTGCCGGTCAGCCGTCGCCCTTAGATCGGCTAGGCAGGCGCTTATACCAAACTGCTATGGCACAAGCAGCCCGGTTGGAGGGACAATTCCTGGCCTTAACCCCCTTGAATGCCGCGAGGTATCTCCATGCCGATTTACCAAGACAATTCCCGTTCCATCGGCCATACGCCGCTGATCCGCATCAATCGCCTCAACGCCGGCGGCAGAGCCACGGTCCTCGCCAAGATCGAGGGCCGCAACCCGGCCTACTCGGTGAAGTGCCGCATCGGCGCCGCCATGGTCTGGGACGCGGAGGAGCGTGGCCTGC
>JAFEGC010000266.1 GCA_018240265.1 Pseudomonadota bacterium
ATTTTAAGAAGCCTTATGAAAACCACTCCGAGCAAGGCCCTTTTGCCGCCCCCCTTGCGCCGTGGAATCGCCAAGCTGGGCGCCGACATCTCCATAGCCCGCCGCAAGCGATCCCTGACGGTCGGAATGATGGCCGAGCGGATAGGGGTTCATAAAAACACCTATATGAAGGTCGAGAAAGGCGACCCCACCGTGGCGTTTGGCATCTATGCCATGACCCTGTTTGTCCTAGGTCTCGCGGATGCCCTGATCGCGCTGGCGGATCCCGGGCGCGATGACACGGGCCTATTGCTCGATGCCGAGCGATTACCGAAACGGGTTCGTGCGCCCAAGGTTCCTCGAGCACTATGAAACGCACGATCGGTGTTTTTCTCGGCGACACCCCACGTCGAATCGGCACGCTTCGCTTCGACAGCCAGGGTGCGCGTCAAAGCGCAGCTTTTGAATACGAGCGCGACTGGCTGGTGGCTTCCCATCGCTTTGCCATTGGTCCTGATTTGCCTTTGCTGACGGGCCCCCAATTCCATAAGCCGCGAACCCGCGGCGCTTCGATATTCCATGGCGCGATCGCTGATACTGAACCCGATGGCTGGGCGCGACGCGTCATTCTTCGTGATCACGCCAAGCGCCGGGCAGTCAATCGGGCCGCTGGCAAAGCACCCAATCACGAACCCTTGAGCCCAATCGACTTTCTCTTGGCGGTTGACGATGTAAATCGCGTCGGTGCGCTTCGATTTCAAGATGAAGAAGGCGTTTTTCAACGGGCACCAGAAGAGATGCGTCGAACCACTCCGCTTTTGATCGAGCTGTCGATGTTGATGACTGCCAGCCGGGCGGTCGAGACCCATACGGAAACGGCGCAGGATTTGGCCTACCTTCGCGGCCGAGGGACATCCCTCGGGGGTCTGCGTCCCAAGTGTTCGGTCATCGACAATGAGGGCGCTCTGAGCATTGGCAAGTTTCCCAGCGTTGGGGACGAGCGGGCAGTCACTAAAGGCGAAGTGTTGGCGATGCAGCTCGCGCGAGCGGCGGGCATCAACGCGCCGCAGGCCCGCCTCATCGACAGCGACGGTGTTCCGGTCGCGCTGATTCGCAGGTTCGATCGTACAGACAAAGGACGATTGATGTATGTATCAGCCGCGACGATGCTAGGCGCGGATACCGGCGACCCCGCCGTACATACCTATACTGAAATCGTCGATGCGATACGCCAATACGGCGCTGACGCACAAGCCGATATCGAGGAACTTTGGCGGCGAGTTGCCTTCACGGTTCTCATCAACAATGTCGATGATCATTTACGCAATCATGGTTTTCTTCACGTTGCCAACGGTCAATGGCGCCTCTCGCCGGCTTTCGACATCAATCCCTTTCCCGATCGTCTGCGTGAGCTGAAAACGTGGATTTCCGAAGATGCCGGGCCGCCTGCTTCAATCGATGCACTGATGGCAGTGGCGCCTTACTTCAAGATGAGCAGCAAGAGCGCGTTGAAAATACTAGCAAAGGTTGAACGAACCGTATCGACGTGGCGAGTGCTTGGCCGTGATCTCGGAATGACTTCCAGCGAACTCGATCAGTACGCAGATGCGTTTGAGCATCATGAGCGGGTAGTTGCGCAAACTGTACTTCGGCGGAAGATCGGTTAGAGAGGCAAAGTCACGCCTCAAGCCCCATCACATCGACCTACGGATGCACCACATCCTCCTGCTTATGCCTGCGACGCCGATGCAGCCGTTCCTGCCGGCGCACCAGCCGTCGTATGGTCGGGTCCTTCACCAGATGCAGCGTGCGGGTGCAGTGGATACCGGGCACCGGCGCGCGGCCGATGCAGATGATGCCGGTCATTTTCAGTTCGTGGTTCAGCATGTCCACCACGCGCGCGCGGATATCGGCGTCCAGAGTGTCCAGCACCTCGTCGATGAATATCCACGCCGGCGCGTGCAGCATTACCCGGGCGAAAGCCAATGCCTGCTGCTCATCCGCGCTCAGTTCCTGGTTCCAACGCTGGGTCTTGTCGAGAAGCGGTGACAGGCGGCGCAGGCCCACGCGGCGCAGTGCGTTCATCATCGCCTGTTCCTCGAAGCGCGCGGCCTTGTGCGGATAGGCCAGGATCTCGCGCAACGTGCCGGGCGGCAGGTAGGCGCTGCGCGGCACGAATACGGTGGACTCGTTGGCGGGCCGCACGATGCGTCCTGCGCCCCATGGCCACAATCCGGCCAGTGCACGGAACAGCAGCGTCTTGCCGGCGCCCGACTCGCCGACGATGAGTACGCGCTCGCCGGCCTGCACCTGCACGCTGGTTTCTTCCAACATGGTGCAACCCGCGGGCGAGGCGATCTCCAGGTGTTCGATGCGAAAGTGTCCCGGCGGGCCTTCCTCGTAGGCGATGTGGCTCTCGACGTCGTATAGCACGTCGGTGTTGAGCGCCGCGCGACGGAAATTGGCCACGCGCAACAATGTTGCACGCCAGTCGGCGATGGCGCTGAAGTTGTCGACGAACCAGCGCAGCGAGGATTGCACCTGGGTGAAGGCGCCCGCCGCCATCATCAGACCACCGAAGGATAACCGGCCGGAAAAGTACATCGGGGTGGCGATCAGGATAGGCGCGACGAGGGTGAACCAGCCGTAGCCGGCCGTCACCCAGGTGAGGTTGGTCAGACCCCTCACCAGCCGCCGTATCGCGGCGAACACGGCTTCCATGTCGAGCTCGATGCGTCGTGCCTCGTCGGCTTCGCCGCCAGCCAGTGCCACGGCATCGATGTGTTCGTTGACCCGCACCAGCGAGAAGCGCAGATCCGCCTCGCGCGCGTAGCGCTCGGCGTTGCGTGTGACCAGGCTCTTGCCCACGGTGTAGCTGAGGAGCGAAGCCAAGCCGGCGTAGAAGACCGCCGCCCAGACCATGTAGCCAGGAATGGAGATCGCGTGGCCGCTGATCACCAGCGAAAAGCCCTCCGAGATGACCCACAGCACGCTCACGAACGTGCCCAGCAGGATGGAGGACTGCAGCAGGCCGATGCCGAGATCCGCCGACAGCTCGGTGAGATGGCGCGCGTCCTCGTGCATGCGCTGGTCCGGGTTGATGCCGATGGTGCCGGCGCTGGCCAGGCGGAAGGCGCGGCGCGGCTGCAGCCAGATGCCTACCAGGTCGCTCATCAGTCCTTCGCGCAGCTTGAGCTTGAGAGTCTCGCCCAGCCAGCGTTGCGCCACGTTCAGCACCAGCAGTGAACCGGCAATGACGCCGAACACCGTGAGCTGATGCAGGAACTCACGCAGGTCGTGGCGCGACAGGGCGTCGTAGAACGGCTTGTTCCAGGTGTTGAGCCGGTTCTGGCCGTAGGCGACGCCCGCCACCACCACCACCAGCAAGGTTCCCAGCGCGAGCAGGGCGTTGCGCACCGGCGAGGCGAGCAGCGCCCTGAACATCATGCGCAATTGCGGGATCAGGGCGTTGTCGATGCTGTCTTCGTATTCCGCGGCTTCGTTGGGCTGGGTCGGGGATGAGTCGCTCATGGGTTGCCGTGATGTTGGTGAGGGAGGCGATCTTGCTACGCTACCCCACTTTGATGCCGGCGTCGTGTATCCCGGCGAACACGACGCGCAGGCGACGGAGTAAGCTGTCGACATTTGCGGGGTATGTGCATGCTGCTTGGCCTTTCCGATCTGCAGGCGGAGCGATGAGCACGCGTCCGGCGCGCGCACGCAAGGCCGTGAGCAGCGCCTTCATCGAGCGCCTCATCGCCCGCATGACTCTGGCCGAAAAGCTCGGTCAGATGACCATGACCGCCGCCGGCCACGCGGTCACGGGGCCGGTGATCGCGGGGGACTTCACCGAGGCCATTCGCACCGGTGCCATCGGCAACCTCTTGAACCTCGTCGGCGCGGAGCAGGTGCGTGCCATGCAGAAGCTCGCTGTTGAGGAATCACGCCTGGGCATCCCGCTGCTCATCGGTTTCGACGTGATCCACGGCCATCGCACCCAGTTCCCGATTCCCTTGGCTGAAGCGGCTCTGTTCCATCCGCCGACCTGGGAGCGCACCGCGCGCGAGGCGGCGC
>JAFEGC010000267.1 GCA_018240265.1 Pseudomonadota bacterium
CGCAATGGAAGGATCGCCTGTATTCA
This sequence comes from Pseudomonadota bacterium, assembly GCA_018240265.1. Taxonomy (GTDB): domain Bacteria; phylum Pseudomonadota; class Gammaproteobacteria; order Steroidobacterales; family Steroidobacteraceae; genus TMP-86. The sequence continues at coordinate 27 of JAFEGC010000267.1, forward strand.
GCGGCCACCATGCCCGAGGCTTCGGCGACCCAGAGCTACGTGCAGTTCTCCTCCACGTACCAGACGCGCATGAACGTGGTCTACGTGGGCGCAAACGACGGCTTTTTGCATGGCTTTCGCACCGGCGCCAATGACAGCGCCGGCAACTTCTCCACGGCCGTCACACCCAATGACGGCCAGGAAGTGCTGGGCTATATGCCGGGAACCGTAGTCCAGAGCATCCACAACGCAGTGAATCCGCAGCTCGACTACTCCAGCACCCAGTACGGCCACAACTATTTCGTCGATGCCACGCCGGCCACCGGCGATCTGTTTTACAACGGCACCTGGCATACCTGGGTGGTCGGCGGGCTCGGGTCCGGCGGAGGCGGGATCTATGCGCTCGACGTCACCAATCCGAACTCGAGCACATTTTCGCAGAGCAATGCTGCCAACGTGGTGATGGGCGACTGGAATGCAAGCAACCTCAGCTGCGTCAATGTCGCCAACTGCGCCAACAATCTCGGCAACACCTACGGCACGCCGGTGATCCGGCGGTTTCACAACGGCAAGTGGGGTTTCATTTTCGGCAATGGCTACGGCAGCACCAGTGGCGATGCGGGCATCTACGTGGTGACCATCGACCCGACATCCATGGCCAAGACCATCTATTACCTGAGCACCGGCAAGTCCGGCCAGAACGACGGCATTGCCTACGTCACCGCCGCCGACCTGGACGGCGATCATGTAGTGGACTACGCCTACGCCGGCGATCTGCTCGGCAATGTATGGCGCTTCGATCTGACCAGCAACTCGCCTGGCTCCTGGTCAGCGTCGTCCGCGCCGCTGTTCACCACACCTGCAGGCCAGCCCATCACCACGCAGCTGGTGCTGGCTTCGGGCAAGACCGCCAGCGGCGCACAACGACTGATGGTGGCCTTTGGCACGGGCCGCAAGATTCCGGCCACCAACACCACCGCGACCAGCTACGCCTCGGGTACTCAAACGCTGTACGGCGTGTGGGACTGGAACATGGCGGCGTGGAATGCGCTGTCCTCGGCGACCTACAACTCGCTGTCGGCGGGCGGCACCAGCCTTGCATCGCCCTACACCATCGCCAAGACCAATCTGCAGGGCCAGACGGTCACCGTCAACGCAACCACGCAAGCCCGCGAAATCGCCGTCAACGCCACCGTGTGCTGGCAAGGCGCCTCGGAATGCGGCGGCGGCAACAACAAGTTCGGCTGGTATGTGGACCTGCCCGGCAGCTCCGAGCAGATCGTGTTCAATCCGCAGCTCATCAGCTCGGCCTTCGTGGTCAACTCGACGGTGCCCGCGGCGAACGACCCCGCGTCCTGCACCGTGGCCACCGACAAGGGCTTCACCTACGCGGTCAATTTGCTGAGTGGTGGGGCTTTCAACAACTTCTTCCCCACCATGCTGGATCCCATTGCCATCGGCATCAAGCTCGATGCCACCGGCAGCTCGTTCCCGGTCACCACCGCATCGGGCCTGACCTCGCTGGTGTACCAGACCGTGCTGAACAACCATGGCGTGACCCGGATCAATCCGCCGGTGAATTCCAAGGCTAACCGCCTCACCTGGGTGGAGCTGCGATGAGAACTGTCACGATGCCTGGCAACCAATCGCGCAAGTTCCGCCTGCGCGGGTTCACGCTGGTGGAATTGATGGTGGTGGTATTGATCACGGCCGTCCTGGCGTCCATCGCGGTGCCCATCTACAAGCAGCAGGTGCGCAAGTCGCGCCGCACCGACGCCAAGACCGCGGTGCTGGACCTGGCCTCGCGCGAGGAACGCATGTTCTCCACGCGCAATTCCTACAACCCCAACCCCGCCACCCTGGCGACGGACCTGGGATATGGCTCACTGCCGACCGTGGTCGGCAGCGGCTATTACCAGCTGAACGTAACGGCGACTGCGACCACCTTCGTGGTGCAGGCCACGCCGATCACCGCCGACCAGCAGGGCGATACGCAGTGCCAGCTGTTCCAGGTGGACAACCTGGGTCGCCAATCCGCCAATTCCGCCGCGGACGGTTCGGGCACCGACACGACTTCGACCTGTTGGTAGCTCGCCGCGCCGCTGGCGGACCGGCCGCACTGACTAGCGCCGCCTCCCGCTTGCGTGGCCCGCGCCGCGGGCCCTTACATCATCAACTTGCGTTCCCGCGGCGGTGGCGGTAGCCACTGGTAAATCCAGGTCTCGGTGAGCGGCCGGCCGTGGATGCGCAGGAAGCAGCGCAGGTCCACGGGTTCGACGCTGTCATCGCTGAGCCTGACCTCGAACAGCGCGCGCCAACCGCCGAACTCCGGCACCTGGTGCGCGGTCACGTGTTCCAGCGTGCCACGTGAGGTGGTGACCACGGTTTCGACCTCGGAGTCCTTGAGCAGCGCCGCCAGATCCCCGCCGACGAAGTCCACGGTGAAGTGCCACGAAAACGAATTGCGCTTCTGGCCGACCGTGCCGCCGATGCCGGTGCGCGTGGCCACCGTGTGCGCCAGCGGTGGGTTGACCGGCATGATGCTGCCCCAGTACATGCGATAGCTGTACAACAGCTCCGTACCGGGCTTGACCGGCTCAGCCGGATTCCAGTAGGCCACGATGTTGTCCGAGGTCTCGTCGGGCGTGGGAATCTCCACCAGCTGCACTGCGCCTTTGCCCCAGCCACCGGCGGGCCCGCTGCGCGGCTCGATCCATAGGCTGGGGCGGCGGTCGTAGTAGACGTTGTCGTCCTGGTAGTGGTCCCAGTTGCGGTCGCGCAGCAGCAGGCCGAAACCACGCGGGTTTTCGTCCAGGAACGAGTTCACGCGTACATTCGGCGGATTGGTCAGCGGGCGCCAGATCCACTCACCGCTCCCGGTCCAGATGGACAGACCGTCGGAATCGTGAATCTCCGGCCGCCAGTCGTTGGCCACGCGCCGATCGTTCTCGCCGTTCTGGAACATACTGGTGAGCGGCGCCAGTCCCAGTCGCTCGATGGCCTTGCGCGGATACAGTGCCGCGTCCACGTCGATGATCTGCGTACCGGCGGGCTGGATCACGAAACGGTATGCGCCGGTGAGGCTCACGCTGTCCATCAACGCATACACCGTGACGCTGTTCGATCCTTTGGCAGGACGCTCGAACCAGAAGGCCACGAAGCGTGGAAATTCCTCGGCGTGATCCGTGGCGGTATCCACCGCGGCGCCGCGCGCCGACAGGCCGTACTGGCGAGTGTCGCCCACGGCGCGAAAATACGCAGCACCCAGAAAGGCGGTGACGTCGGCCTTCCAGTTGAGCGAACTCTGCAATCGGAATCCGGCGAAGCCGCCCTTGTCACGGAGTTTGGCCGGATCCAGTCCCGAGCGGTCATAGTCGAACATGGCGGGGTCGTACAGGATGGCGCGCGCTTGGCCGTTGCGCACCTCGTACATGCGTACGTTCTCGGTGAAGCCGCGGCCGGTATGAAAGAACTGGATGTGAAAATCCAGCGCCTCATCCGCCCACAGCGAGTGATCCTGGCGGGCGCGGATGTTGTTGTACTGATCGTAGGTCAGGTCGGCCAGCATCGGCGCCAGGTTGCTCTTCGGCGCCTGGTAAGGTTGCCCCGCGAGCGAGCGCGCCTGTCCCTTGAGCTGCGCGTAATCGAAAGCCTCCGCTGCGGCCGCCGTGCGCATGCCCGGCGCGCCGGTGGGGGCGGCGGGCCGAGTCGCGGCCGGTGTCGCTGCGCTCGGCGCAGCGCTGGTGGCCGCGCCGACCCCCAACGCGGATACGGCGAGCAACAGGGCATGCGGCCAGGATTTGAATCGCATCATCGGGGTCGATCTCGGGGTTGGTTCAGATGAAGGGAACTCTGGTCACGTCCGGCAACGCCGCCATCTGCGCCAGCAGTGCCGGAGAGCCGGCAACGAGCACGCGCTCCGGCGGCGTCAGCCAGCGCGTCAGTTCGTCGAGGTCGGCGGCGTCGCGGATTTTTTGTTCGGCCGTGAGCAGGTTCGGATCCGGGCGCCCGCGCGGATCGGCGGGCCGGGGCAGATTGCTCTGGGC
>JAFEGC010000268.1 GCA_018240265.1 Pseudomonadota bacterium
CCTGAGCGAGGAGAAGTTCGACCGCGCCTGGAACATTCTGCATGGCCCCGGCGGCGAGGACGGCCTGATCCAGGGCGCGCTGGAGTGGCTGGGTATTCCCTATACCGGGAGCGGGGTGCTGGCCTCGGCCCTCACCATGGACAAGCTCAAGACCAAGCGCGTGGTGTTGGGCGCGGGCATCGAGGCGCCGCCCTACGCCGTGCTTACGCATGAGCGCGACATCCCGGCGGTGCTGCAGCGCGTGGGACTGCCGATGATGGTCAAACCGTCCTCGCAGGGTTCCAGTGTCGGTATCACCAAGGTGAAGACGGCGGAGCAGCTGGGCGCGGCCTTGCGCGAGGCGCGCGCGGTGGACCCGGTGGTGTTCGCGGAGAAGTTCATCGCCGGCGAGGAGTTCACCGTGGGCATTCTCGGACAGGAGGCGCTGCCCTCCATCCGCATCCAGCCGGCTACCGAGTTCTACGATTACGAGGCCAAGTATTTCCGCGACGACACCCAGTATCACTGCCCCAGCGGCATCGAGCCGGCGGCCGAGGCGAAGATTCGGCAGCTGGCGCTGGCGGCGTTTTGCGTCACCGATTGCAGCGGCTGGGGGCGCGTGGATTTCATGCGCGATGCGGCCAGCGGCGCGTTCTACTTCATCGAGATCAACACCACGCCCGGCATGACGGATCACAGCCTGGTGCCCAAGGCCGCGCGCGAGTCGGGCATGGACTTCGAGGAACTGGTCTGGCGGGTGCTGGAAAGCAGCTTCGGCAGGCAGCGCACATGATCGCCGACCTGTTCAAGCCGCAGAATCGTTTCAAGCCGAAGGCGAAGCCGGCGAAGGGTGCACGCCGCTGGAGCGCTCGCTGGCGCGCGATCGACTGGAAACCGCAGCTGCGCCGCGTGGCGGTGATCGGCATCCTGGCGGCCAGCCTCACCGGCCTGTCGCTCATTCTCGACCGGCCCATCCGCCACCTGTCCATCGATGGCAGTTTTCAGCGCGTGTCGCCCGGGCAGGTGGAGCAGGCGGCCGCGCCTTATCTCAAGGCCGGTTTCATGTCGGCGGATCTGGATGGCGTGCAGCGGGCGGTGGAGGGCATCGCCTGGGTGGACCATGCGCGGGTGCAGCGGCGCTGGCCCAACAGCGTGCACGTGACCATCGTCGAGCAGGTGGCCGCGGCGCGCTGGGGCGAGTCGGGATTGCTGAATGCGCGCGGCGAGCTGTTCGTAAGGGCTGCGATGCACGTGCCGCCGGAACTGCCGCGGCTGTCGGGCCCGGAAGGTTCGGAGGGCGATGTGGCGCGGCGTTACCTGTCGGCGCAGGGAAAGATGCTCGAGGCGGGCATGCGCATCGCCGCCGTGCGCATGGATGAGCGCGGCGCCTGGGAGTTCGACCTGGACAATGGCCTGACCATCCGGCTCGGACGCAGCCAAGTGGACGAGCGGCTGGACCGATTCATCCGCACCGCCTCGATGGTGGTGTCACGGCGGGCCAACGAAATCGCCTACGTCGACATGCGCTATTCCAACGGCTTCACCATCGGTTGGCGCACGCAGGCGCCGGATTCGGGCGCAACGCCCGCCGCGGGAGCGCCCGCCGCGGACTCCGCGCCGCCGATGTCGGCGCGCGTACAGGACAGCGACGTACAGGATTAACAAGAAAAGCCATGGCAAAACGTTCAGATCGCAATCTCATCGTGGGCCTCGACATCGGCACCAGCAAGGTGGTGGCCATCGTCGGCGAGGTCAAGCCGGATGGGCAGCTGGAGATCATCGGTCTCGGCAGCCACCCCTCGCGCGGCCTGAAGAAGGGCGTGGTGGTGAACATCGAGTCCACCGTGCAGTCGATCCAGCGCGCGGTGGAGGAGGCCGAGTTGATGGCCGGCTGCGAAATCCACTCGGTGTACGCCGGCATCGCCGGCAGCCATGTGCGGAGCCTCAACTCGCATGGCATCGTCGCCATCAAGGACAAGGAGGTGGTGCAGGGCGATGTGGAGCGAGTGATCGATGCCGCCAAGGCGGTAGCCATTCCCGCCGACCAGAAGATCCTGCATGTGCTGCCGCAGGAATACATCATCGATTCACAGGAGGGCATCCGCGATCCCATCGGTATGTCGGGCGTGCGCCTGGAGGCCAAGGTGCACATCGTCACCGGCGCGGACAGTTCGGCGCAGAACATCGTCAAGTGCGTGCAGCGCTGTGGTCTCGCGGTGGATGACATCGTGCTGGAACAGCTCGCGTCGAGCTTCGCCGTGCTCACCGACGATGAGAAGGACCTCGGCGTTTGCATCGTGGACATCGGCGGCGGCACCACCGACATCGCCGTGTTCGGCGGCGGCGCCATCCGTCACACCGCGGTGATCCCGATCGCCGGCGACCAGGTGACCAATGATATCGCGGTGTCCATGCGTACGCCGACGCAGTACGCCGAGGACATCAAGATCAGGTACGCCTGCGCGTTGTCGCAGCTCGCCAATCCCGACGAGACCATCGAGGTACCCAGCGTGGGCGACCGGCCGCCGCGGCGGCTCGCTCGCCAGACGCTGGCCGAGATCGTCGAGCCGCGCTACGAGGAGCTGTTCGCGCTGATCCGCGATGAGCTGCGCCGCTCCGGCTTCGAGGAGTCGGTGGCCGCCGGCATCGTGCTGACCGGCGGCAGCGCGAAGATGGAAGGCGCCATCGAGCTCGCCGAGGAGGTTTTTCATATGCCCGTGCGACTGGGCATTCCGCAGTACGTCAGCGGTCTCGCCGACGTGGTGAGCAATCCGATCCACGCCACCGGTGTGGGTCTGCTTTTGTATGCCAAAAACAATATCGACCTGCAGCGCCCCGAGGCGCCGCTCCTGTCCGGGGGCGGCGTCAAGACACTGCTCGAGCGAATGAAGGCTTGGTTCCAAGGCAATTTTTGACTCTTACTCAACCCTGACTTGACCCTTTGATAACGATCTGCAAGGAGACTGGAATGTTCGAACTGATGGACTCGTTTAGCCAGAATGCCATCATCAAGGTGCTGGGCGTGGGCGGCGGCGGCGGCAATGCCGTGTCGCACATGGTGCAATCCGGCATCGAAGGTGTGGATTTCATCTGCATCAACACCGACGCGCAGGCGCTCAAGCACTCCAAGGTGCGCACCGCCCTGCAAATCGGCTGCAACATCACCAAGGGCCTCGGCGCCGGGGCGGACCCGGAAGTGGGCCGGCAGGCGGCGATGGAGGACCGCGACCGCATCATCGAGCTGATCGAAGGCTGTGACATGCTGTTCATCACCGCCGGCATGGGCGGTGGCACCGGCACGGGCGCCGCGCCCGTGGTCGCGCAGGTGGCCAAGGAGCTTGGCATCCTCACCGTGGCGGTGGTGACGCGGCCGTTCGAGATGGAGGGCAACAAGCGCTCGCGCGTGGCCGACAACGGCATGCTGGAGCTGTCAAAGTATGTGGACTCGCTGATCACCATCCCCAATCAGAAGCTCCTGTCGGTGCTCGGCAGCAACACTACGCTCCTGGATGCCTTCAAGGCGGCCAACACCGTGCTGCAGGGCGCGGTGCAGGGCATCGCGGAATTGATCACCCGGCCGGGTCTGATCAATGTGGACTTCGCCGACGTGCGCACGGTGATGTCCGAAACCGGCATGGCGATGATGGGTTCGGGGAGCGCCGCGGGCGATGACCGCGCTCGTGAAGCCGCGGAAGCTGCGATTTCCTCGCCGCTCCTGGAGGACATCAACCTGGCGGGCGCGCAGGGGATCCTGGTCAACGTCACCGCCGGCATGGACCTGTCCATCGGCGAGTTCCAGGAAGTCGGCAACGTCATCAAGCAGTTCGCCTCCGATGAGGCGACCGTGGTGGTGGGCACCGTGATCGATGCGGAAATGAGCAACCAGATTCGGGTGACCGTGGTGGCAACGGGTCTGGGCCGGCCGGTGGCCAAGGCCGCGCCGCAGCCCATGCAGCATGCGTACACCGGCGCGCATGGACACGCGCATGCTGGGACGCACGCGCACCGCGAGCAGCATGCGCCGGCGGCATCCGCGCC
>JAFEGC010000269.1 GCA_018240265.1 Pseudomonadota bacterium
CTGTCAAGAGCGCGTTCTCCTGGCGGGGGACCGTACAATCGAAAAGGGGCAGCGAGTCTATCCGCTGCGCAACGCTTCGTCTATTGACACGTAAGCTACCGCTTGAGTACCCTTGCCGCCTTTCGCGAGAACGCCAGGTTATTGTTTTCGCACTTATTTTCGGGCTAACGTCATGAAACGCACTTTCAACCCCAGCAATCTGCACCGTAACCGCACGCACGGGTTCCGCGCTCGCATGGCGACAAAGGGAGGCCGCCGGGTGTTGGCCAGCCGTCGCGCCAAGGGACGCAAGCGGCTCTGTCCGTAACCGCGCGGGTTATCAAGACGCGCGGCGCACGGCCCTTCCCGTTGCTCGGGTTCGAGGCGCGCAAGCGCCTGACCCAGCCGGCCGAGTTCAGCACCGTCAAAAAATCCGGCCGGCGCTTTTCCGATGTCTTGTTCGTCATTTCTGCCATGCATAATCAACGCGCCCATGCACGCCTGGGGCTCGCTATCGCCACCCGCGTGTTCGGCACGGCCGTGGCGCGCAACCGGGTGAAGCGTCTGATTCGCGAGTCCTTCCGCCAGCACCAACATGCGCTGCCTGCTGTCGACATCACCGTGGCAGCGCGTGATGCCGCGCGCACGGCATCCGCCGCGCAGTTGCGCGCCAGCCTCGAAACGTCATGGAAAAATATCGCGGAGCGATTGTGATCCTGCGTCGCGCTGCCCTGCTGCTCATCCGCGGTTATCAGCTCGCCATCGGCCCGTTGCTGGGACCGTGCTGCCGCTTTCATCCCACCTGTTCCTGCTACACGCACACGGCCATCGAGCGCTTCGGTGTCATGCGCGGTTCCTGGCTGGGACTCAGGCGCTTGCTGCGCTGTCATCCATTGAGCGCCGGCGGTTTCGATCCCGTGCCGCCCGAGAGTACGACCCATGGTTAACCAGAGAGTGTTTCTGTGGCTCGCGCTCGCCGCCGTGCTGTTCCTGAATTATCAAACCTGGATGCACGACTATCCGCCGGCTGCGATGCCGGCTGCGGCGACTACATCTTCGGCGCCGAGCGCGGCCGGCGGCACATTGGCTGACGCAGTGCCATCCATTGCGGCGCCGAGCGCCGCACCCGCGGGGTCCGCAACGTCATCGGCCGCGACGACAGCTTCCAATGCCGCGGCGCTCTCAGCAGCTGTTCCAACTCCCGGCGGCACGGTGGTCGCGACTTCAAACTCAGCGCTTGCCGGCGCCGCCGCGCCGGGCGTCGCAACGCCTGCGTCCAAGGCACCGCTTTTGCACGTGCGCACCGACGTGCTGGACCTGGACATCAGTCTGGCCGGCGGCGAGTTGGTGCGCTCCGACCTGCTCGCGTATCCGCTGCACAAGGACGATCCGAATCTGCCGGTGCGCCTGTTCGACGATTCCTCCGAGGACAAGCTGTACGTGCTGCAGTCGGGCCTAGCCGGCGGCGGATCGGCGGCGGCACCGGACCATCGCGCGATCTGGCAGGCTCCCACCACGGACTGGAAACTGGCCAACGGCGCAGCAGAGTTGCGCGTGCCGTTGAGCTGGAGCGACGGCAATGGGCTGACGGTCATCAAGACCTTCGTGTTCAAGCGCGGCTCCTACGCCATCGACCTCGTATACGATGTGCACAACAGCGGCGCTGCGCCGCGATCCCTGGCCTCGTACCTGCAGTTCCTGCGGCATTGGGTGCACCCGTCGCGTTCCTACTTCGACGTGGAAACCTACTCGTTCAAGGGACCGGCCATTTACGATGGCCACAAGTATCGCCGCCTGAATGTGGAGAAAGCGGAGGATGCCGCCTTCTCCCAGTCCGTTACGAATGGCTGGCTGGCGTCCATGCAGCATCATTTCGTCTCCGCCATCGTGCCGCATGCCGACCAGGCCTACCAGTATCAGCTGCGTGTGTCCGGCAACGATTACCTGCTGGGCGCGACCGGGCCCACCGTGAGCGTCGCGCCGGGCGGCAGCGCGCAGTTCCGCGAGACGCTGTTCACCGGACCCAAGCTCCAATCCCAGCTCGCCGCGACCGGCCCCGAACTGGACCGCACCGCCGATTACGGTTCGCTCACCATCATCGCGCGACCGCTGTTCATGACCCTGAAGTGGGTGCACGCCGCGGTGGGCAACTGGGGCTGGGCCATCATCATCGTCACCGCGCTGATCAAGCTGCTGTTTTATCCGCTGAGCCAAGCCAGCGGGCGCTCGATGGCGAGGATGCGCGCAGTGGCGCCGCGCATGAAGCAGATCCAGGAAACGTACAAGGACGACCGCGAAAAGCTCGGCCGCGCCATGATGGAGCTGTACAAGCGCGAGAAAATCAACCCGGTGGCGGGCTGTCTGCCCATGCTGGTGCAGATCCCGTTTTTCATTTCCTTCTACTGGGTGCTGCTGGAGAGCGTGGAGATGCGTCAGGCGCCCTTCATGCTGTGGGTGAACGACTTGTCGGCGCGTGACCCGTACTTCGTGCTACCGCTGATCATGGGCGCTGCCATGTTCGCGCAGTTCAAGCTCAATCCGCCGCCGCCGGATCCCATGCAGGCCAAGGTCATGCAGTTCATGCCGCTGGTGATGACCGGCATGATGGCCTGGTTCCCGGCGGGCCTGGTGCTGTACTGGATCACCAACACCGTGCTGTCCATCGCGCAGCAGTGGCGCATCAACGAGGTGGTGGCGAAAGAGGCGGCGAAGCTGCGCTCCTAGCGCGCAGAGCTTTTCGCGGCGCGCCCCGCCGGCGGTCATGAGCGACACCGACACCATCTCTGCCGTTGCCACGGCGCCAGGCCGTGGTGCGGTGGGCATCGTACGCGTGTCGGGGCCTCGCGTGCCGGAGATCGCGGCGACGCTGCTGGGCCGGTTGCCGCCGCCGCGGCAAGCGATGCTCGGCGATTTCCGCGCCGCCGACGGGACGGTGCTCGATACCGGGCTTGCGCTGTATTTCCCCGCACCGCATTCCTTCACCGGCGAGCACGTCCTGGAATTGCAGGGTCACGGCGGCAGCATAATTCTAGACCTGCTGCTGGAGCGCCTGATGCAGCTCGGCTGCCGGCCGGCCCGGCCCGGTGAATTCAGCGAACGCGCCTTCCTCAACGACAAGCTCGATCTGGCGCAGGCCGAAGGCATTGCCGATCTCATCGAGGCTTCTTCCCGGGCTGCGGCGCACGCCGCGCTGCGCACGCTGCGCGGGGAATTTTCCACGCGAGTGGAAACGCTGGATGCGGCATTGAAACGATTGCGCATCTACGTCGAAGCGGCCATCGATTTTCCGGAAGAAGAAATCGATTTTCTCAACGACGCGCAACTGCACGACAATCTCCGGCGCGTATTCGCGCAATTCGATGCGCTCGCGAAGGCGACGCGTCGCGGCGTACTGCTGAACGAAGGGCTACGCGTGGTGCTGGTGGGAGCACCGAACGTCGGCAAGTCCAGTTTGATGAATGCGCTGGCCGGCGAGGACGTGGCCATCGTGACCGACGTGCCTGGCACTACGCGCGATGTGCTGCGCCAGTCGGTGCGCATCGCCGGCGCCACCCTGAATCTGGCCGATACCGCGGGACTGAGGGAATCCGGCGATGCAATCGAACGCGAAGGCATGCGCCGCGCGCGTGAAGAAATGGGGCGGGCCGATCACGTGTTGCTGGTGCTGGACGCCGATGGCCCGATGCCGGCCGAAGCGGAGCTGGCGGCAGTGCCGGCCGGCGTGCCGGTGACCTGGGTGTTCAACAAGATCGATCGCGCCGGCTTCTCGCCGCGTCTCGAAACGAACGCCGTTCCGCCGCGCGTGTATCTCAGCGCCACCGGCGGGCAGGGCGTGGACCTGCTGCGCGAACATCTCGCCACGCAGGCCGGGTTGACCGGGCCGGAGGAGGGCGCGTTCACCGCGCGCCGCCGACATCTGGTCGCGCTGGAACGGGCACGCGAGCACGTGGAACGAGCGGCGCAAGTGTTGCAAGGGGGAGAAGGCTTCGAGCTGTTCGCGGAGG
>JAFEGC010000026.1 GCA_018240265.1 Pseudomonadota bacterium
ATGGCGCGGCCGAGTTTGCGTGCATCGCCGGCGCGGATGGCGGCGATGGCAAGCTCATGCTGATCCACCAGGTTCGCGGTGCCGACGCGGCCATAGACCACGCGCATGTAGGGTCCGAACTGCAGCCATAGTGTTTCGATCAGCCGGATCAGCGTGCGGCGCGGCTGTGCGCGGTACAGGCAAAAGTGGAAATCGTAATTGCCTTGCATGTAGGCGTTCACGTCGCCCGAGGCCAGCGCCGCGCCGATGGCGGCGTCGGCCTGTTCCAGGCGCTTGAGATCGCGCGCATCGATAAAGGGAAGCGCGCTCACCGCCGCTTCGGGCTCGAGCAGTTCCCGGCAGCGCAGCAGGTCGGAGAAGCGCTCGGCGGTCATGGCTGGAATGACGATACGGCGCTTGGAGCGGATCTGTACCGCGCCTTCGGCGGCGAGCCTGCTCAGCGCCTCGCGTACCGGCGTCTGGCTCACACCCAGTTCATCGGCCAGCCCGCGCGTAGACAACGTGCCGCCGGGGCGCAGCCGGCCGGTGATGAAACGGCGCGCCAGCTCCTCGTGGACGTCGCGGTGCAGCGGCTCGGGTTCGCCCCGCTCCGCCGTACTAGGCCGCGTCTTTGCGCGCACGCAGTTGCGTTTCGGCTTCCTTGAGGGAGCGCTCGATGATGTCGATCATGCGGTCGATCTCGGCATGCGTGATGACCAGCGGCGGACACATGACGATGCTGTCGCGGATGGCGCGGACCATGAGCCCGTTGCGGATGCAGATGTCGCGCACCAGCGGGCCTGCCGTGCCTTCCTTGCCGCCGAAGCGCTGATTGGTGCCCTTGCGCGCGACGATCTCGACGGCGCCGATCAGCCCCACCGAACGCGCCTCGCCCACCAGCGCCTGATCTTTCAGACGTGCAAGCACCTGGGCGAAGTAAGGTCCGACGTCATCGTGTACGCGTTCGACCAGTTTTTCGCGCGCGATGATTTCCAGATTCTTCAGCGCCACCGCGGCCGCGGTGGGGTGACCGGAGTACGTGTAACCGTGGATGAACTCACCGCCCTTGGATTTGAGTACATCGACGATGGCGCCGGACACGCCGGTGGCGGAGATCGGCAGGTAGCCCGAGGACAGGCCCTTGGCCATGGTAACGATGTCGGGCTGGAAGCCAAAGTGCTGGAATCCGAACCAGCGGCCGAGGCGGCCGAAGCCGCAGATGACCTCGTCGGCGATGAGCAGGATGCCGTACTTGCGGCAGATGGCCTCGACGCGCGGCCAGTAGCCTGACGGCGGGATGATGACGCCACCCGCGCCTTGCACCGGCTCGCCGATGAAGGCCGCGACCTTGTCGGGCCCGACTTCCAGGATGCGTTTTTCGATGGCATCGGCAGCGCGCGCCGCGAAGCTTTCCGGATCTTCGCCGAAGCCTTCACCGAACCAGTAGGGCTGCATGACGTGTTCGATGCCGGGGATGGGCAGGTGTCCCTGCGCATGCATGAGTTTCATGCCGCCCAGACTCACGCCCGCGACGGTGGAGCCGTGATACGCATTCCAGCGGCTGATGAAAACGCGGCGCTGCGGTTGGCCCTGCAGCGTCCAGTAATGGCGCGCCAGGCGGAAGGCGGTGTCGTTGGCCTCGGAGCCCGAGCCGTTGAAGAACACGTGGGTGAGACCCGCGCCGAGGCGCTTGGAAACCTCGGTGGCGAGCCGGATGGCGGGCTCGGTCGCGGTCTTGAAAAAGGTGTTGTAGAAGGGCAGTTGCAGCATCTGCTGGTAGGCAGCTTCCGCCAGCTCGCGGCGACCGTAGCCGACGTTCACGCACCACAGGCCCGCCATGCCGTCGAGCATCTTGTTGCCCTCGGCGTCCTCGATCTCGCAGCCTTCGGCGCGCACGATGATGCGGCTGCCGCCGAGTTGCTGCTGTACCTGGTAGTCGCTCTGCGCCGGCAGGTGGTGCGCGAGGTCCATCTGGCGCAATTCCCGGAGCCGGGCGGGGTTCATGGGTTCGCTCATGGGTGGGCTTTCACGTGTGAGTGGCGGTGGCGGCAAACTACTCCGCCGGCGGCGGCGGCGTCAAGCATCTGTGATTGCAGATTGGGGGTTCGGCCGGCCGCCGCGCGTCCGTTCGCGGCGCCGCGGTGCGAGCCGTGGCCCGCCGCTCGCGCTATAGTCGCCCTCGCATGTACACCCAATCGCCGGATACTTCACAGCCCCAGGCCCGCGTCCACCCCACCGCCCTGGTCGAGCCGGGCGCGCGCCTCGGCGCGCGCTGCGTGATCCACGCCTATGCCATCGTCGGCCGGCATTGCCGGCTGGATGAGGGCGTGGTGGTGCATTCGCACGCGGTGCTGGGCGGTGACCCGCAGGACCTGCGTTTCGACCCCGCCGTGAATTCGGGTGTGCACATCGGCGCGCGCACCGTCATTCGCGAGCATGTCACGGTCAACCGCTCCACTCGGCCCGAGTCGCAGACGGTGGTGGGTGCGGATTGCTTTCTGATGGCCTCGAGCCACGTGGCGCATGACTGCGTGGTGGGAGAGCGGGTGGTGATGGCGAACGCGGTGCTGCTCGCGGGCCACGTGCACGTGGGAGCGCATGCCTTCATCGGCGGCAATGCAGTGGTGCATCAGTTCTGCCGCATCGGCGAATCCGCCATGATCGGTGGCGGCGCGCGCATTTCCAGCGATGTGCCCTGTTACCTCATGGCCAGCGAGCGCAACACCTCCTACGGCCTGAATCTGGTGGGTCTGCGCCGCCGCGGCGTCGGCCGCGATGCCCTGCGCGAGCTCAAGGCGTTGGTGCGCGAACTGGACCCGGTCGGCAGCAATGTGCGCAAGCTCGCGCAGCAGCTGCTGGAGCAGAACCGCTACGTGACCCCCGAGGCCCGCCAGCTGCTGGCGTTCTATACCAGCGGCACGCGACCCTTCGTGCGCCGGCGCCGCGACCGGGCGGAGGAATCGACGGACGATTAGTTGACGGCCGGCGCGCCGCCGCTCAAGGCCTCATCCGCCGCGAGCGCATCGATCCCCACCGGCGCCGACAGCGCGTTCGACTGCACGAAGTCCACACCCAGCGCCGTCAGCCATTCATGCTCGGCGGTGGACTCGGTGCGTTTGGCGACGGTGTGGATACCCAGCACGCGCGACATCTGCGCCACCGCGGTGATCGAGGCCTGCGCGATCTTGTCCGTGCGCAACTGCGCGGTTACGGCCTGCGACAGCTTCAGCAGCCGCACGCCCGGCAGGCGCAGCATTGCAAAACACTCGGTACGCAGATCGAAATCATCTAGCACCAGCGGGCAGCCGATGCGATGCAGCGTCGCAGCCACGTGTGCCATGCGGCCGCCCAGCTTGCTCGCCGCCGGCACGCTGATTTCGAATCCGATGAGACCCTGCGGCAGCGCCGCCTTGATCAGGCACAGTTCCACGAACTTGAAGAAGTGATCGTCGTGCAGCGCGGTCGCCGTGAGATTCATGGTGAAGCGCGTATGGCCGTCCTGCCAGCAACGCGGATGCCGGACCAGCCAGCCGATCAGCTCGGTCAGCACGCGGCGGTCGATCATCGAGCCCAGGCCATGTTCGACGGCTGCTTTCAGCATGGCCTCGGGGGCGAGGTTCGGCGCCGCGTCCGACTTGGAGCGCAGCAGCACCTCGTAGCGTTGCAGGTCGCCGCCGCGAGCCATGGGCACCAGCTTCTGCACGTTTAGGGCGATGGGACTGGCGCGCAGCGCGGCGTTCAGCTTGTCCACCTGCGGCGTCACCGGTGCGGCGGGGCGCTTCGACGCCGGCGGAGTGGGGGCGAGGGCCTTGGCCAGTGTCGCGATGCGGATATGGGTGAATTCGCCCAGCGCGCGCTGCATGGCCGGCGTCATCACCTTCGATACGCCGCGGCCCTGCGGGCCAATGGCGCGCGAATCTACGATGAGCATGACGATGCCGAGCGAGGCCTGCTGCGCGCCCGCCAGGCGGATCAGCACGGCGCTGCGCGAGTTGCCCAGATCCTGCGTGACGATGGGCGTGGCCTGTGGCTGTTGAAAGTCCACCGCCGCCTCGCGCACCGCATTATGTTCGTCCGGACCCATCGAGCTTTCGGTGAGCCAGAGCATCTCGCCGGCGGCATCGTGCAGGGAAACGGCCGCCACGCGCACCGGTTCTGCGGCCACGCGGATTTTCTGGCATAGCTCTGCCAGGTCGGGTCCGGCGACGGCGCCCGGGACGGTCTTGTTGGATGGTTCCATAGTCGGCGCGAGGCTTCCTAGCTGATGCGCAGAACACCTTGTACAGCAGGGTTTTGCCGTCGGGCGTGACGCCCGTCGCCAATCGGCGCCGGTGCCGGGCCGGACGGCGCGCCATGGCCGCACTGCGCCGTCGCAGGGTGAGACATATCTCGGTTATCATGCGGCAGTTCACACAATTTCCACGGAAAACAACGTCATTTCCAGCGCCCGCCAGTACCGCTACTACGATTTCGTGATGGCGGCCTACGTCTGCGTGCTGCTGTGCTCCAATCTCATCGGCCCGGCGAAGATGTCCACGGTGCACGTGCCGCTGTTGGGCGGCGTGACCTTCATGGCCGGCGTGCTGTTCTTTCCGATCTCCTACATTTTCGGCGACGTGCTCACCGAGGTGTACGGCTATGCGCGTGACCGCCGCGTGGTGTGGGCCGGCTTCGGCGCGCTGGCCTTCGCCTCGTTCATGGCCGCGGTGGTGGTGCACCTGCCGCCGGCCGAGTTCTGGCGCGACAAGCAGCCGGCGGTGGAGGCGATCTTCGGCAACACGCCGCGCATCATCGCTTCCTCGGTGATCGCCTTTCTGTGCGGCACCTTCGTCAACAGTTACGTGCTGGCGAAAATGAAGGTGTGGACCGAGGGGCGCTGGCTGTGGAGCCGCATCATCGGCTCCACGCTGTGCGGAGAGCTGGTCGATTCCGCGCTGTTTTATTTCATCGCGTTCGTGGGCCTGTGGCCGCGCCAGCAGCTCCTCGAGGTGACATTCACGCAATACGTGTTGAAAAGCGGCTGGGAGATCGTCATGACGCCGCTCACTTATCGCGTCATCGCCTTCCTGAAAAAGGCCGAGGACGAGGATTACTACGACCGGCACACCGACTTCACGCCCTTCTCCCTCAAGACCTGAGCGCTTCGAGGCTGAGCGGCCTCGATTAAGCGGCACTTTGCCACAATCTGCCACCGCTTCGTCCCGGGAATTGACCTCATCCAGGACTTCAATGGCACTCGAGGATGGCGCGGTCGCGCCGCCCCGTCAGAAGTCGGAATTCGAGGATGCAGTCATGAACAAGTCCTGGTCGTCAGTGGTAGTGGGCATGGGGTTGATCGGTCTGTCCGGCGCGGTCCTGGCCGGCGAGCCGAAGCCGGCGCCGGTCTCCGAACCGGCCGGGTTCATCAGCGGCGCCGTGGTGGGCGGCTTTGCCGCGGGTCCCGTGGGCGCGGTGATCGGCGCCGGCATCGGCACTTGGCTCGGCAACCGCGTACACCGCGCCGGCGAGGCGCGCGTGGCCGAGGCGCAGGCGGCGGAGCTGATGGGCGACAAGAACGAGCTCATCGAGAACAACCGTCAGTTGACCACCCAGGTGGCATCGCTATCGCAGGCGGTGGAGCAGGCGCGCAGCGCCAAGGCGGATACGGGCGCCGCGCTCCAGGGCCTGAGCGGCGATGTGCTGTTCCGCACCGGCAGCTTCGACCTGGAACCGGACATGAGCCGGCAGATCCTGTCCCTGGCCCAGGCGCTGGCCAAGTCCCCGGGCCTGAAAATCCGCATCGACGGCTATGCCGATCCGCGTGGCAACGAGGAGGACAACCTGAAGCTGTCCGAGAGCCGCGCCAACGCGGTGCGCGACATCCTGCTCGCCGCCGGGATCGGTGAGGAGGCGCTGGAGGTCAACGCCTACGGTCAGGCCAAGAGCGAGGCCGAACTCGGCGACCTGGATGGCTACGCCCTGGAGCGGCGCGTGCGCCTGACCGTGGAGCCGCGGCAGGCCAGCCCGTCGGTGGCGCAGGTGGGCGAGCACGAATGAACCGACCGGCCGCGCGGCGCGAGCTGGCAAGCCTGCGCCGCACGAGCCGACCGGTTCCCGGAGCGAAGGTGGGCGGCGCGGGCGATCCGCGCCGCCCTTGTTTCGGTGCGCGGCTCGCGACTAGGATAGGCCATGAGCGGCCCACGCATCGTCATCCTCGACCGGCATCAGAACGGCGAACCGGCCAATCCCTCCCCGGAAAAAATCCTCTCCGGCATCCCGCGCTCGCGCCTCTCCAACCAGTACGCCGACCCGACCCAGCAGTTCTTCTGCGGCTGGTGGTCGAGCAGCATGGGCAAGTGGCGCGTCAACTACACCGAGCATGAGATGTGCGTGCTGTTCGAAGGCCGGGTGCGCCTGGAGTCCACTGACGGCCAACGCTGGGAATTCCGCGCCGGCGATGCCTTCGTCGTTCCTGCTGGCTTCATAGGCACCTGGGAAGTGCTTGAAGCCTGCAAGAAGTGGTACGCGATCTTCGAGCCGAAGTCATAGGTCGCTGCGCCAGACGAACACACACCTGGCCCGTCCCGCTCGACCACCTTGACGAGGCCGCCTACGTCGTCTTCCCAATCACCTCGCGCAGAGTGGAGACGATCTGATCGATGTGCTTGTCCTCCACGATCAGCGGCGGCGACAGAGCAATCACATCGCCGGTCTGGCGCACCAGTACGCCCTTCTCGAAGCACTGCGTGAACACCTCGAAGCCGCGCGCGCCGGGCTTGCCCTCGCGCGCCTGCAGTTCCACGGCGCCGATCAGGCCGTAGTTGCGGATGTCGATCACGTTCGGCAGGCCGCGCAGCGAGTGCACGGCCTGTTCCCAGCGCGGCGAGATCTCGGCGGCGCGCGTGAGCAGGCCCTCGCGCGCGTAGATGTCGAGCGTCGCCAGCGAGGCGGCGCAGGCCAGCGGATGCGCGGAGTAGGTGTAGCCGTGGAACAGCTCGATGGCGTTGTCCGGCCCCTGCATGAAGGCATCGTAGATCTTGCGCTGCGCGAACACCGCGCCCATCGGCACCGCGCCGTTGCTCAGTCCCTTGGCGGTGGTGATCATGTCCGGCACCACATCGAAGGACTGCGCGGCAAAGGCCTTGCCGGTGCGGCCGAAGCCGGTGATCACCTCGTCGAAAATCAGCAAGATGCCGTGCTTGTCGCATATTTCGCGCAGACGCTTCAGGTATCCCACCGGCGGCAGGATCACACCCACGGAACCTGCGATCGGCTCGACGATGACCGCGGCGATGGTGGAAGCATCGTGCAGCGCGACGATACGCTCCAGCTCGTTGGCCAAATGCGCGCCCCACTGCGGCAGGCCGCGCGAGAAGGCATTGTGTTCCAGGTCCAGCGTGTGCGGCAGGTGGTCCACGCCAGGCAGGAGCGAGCCGAAGAACTTGCGGTTGTTGACCATGCCACCGACCGAGATGCCACCGAAGCCCACGCCGTGATAGCCCTTCTCGCGCCCGATCAGGCGCGTGCGCGAGGCCTCGCCGCGGGCGCGGTGATAGGCAATCGCGATCTTGAGCGCCGTGTCCACGGACTCGGATCCCGAGTTGGTGAAGAACACGCGGTCCAGTCCCGGCGGTGTCAGCTTCGCCAGCCGGCTGGCCAGCTCGAAGGCGATGGGGTGGCCCATCTGGAAGGTCGGCGCGAATTCCATGGTGGCGGCCTGCTTGGCCACTGCATCGGTGATCTCCTGGCGGCAGTGCCCCGCGTTTACGCACCACAACCCGGCCACGGCATCCAAGATCTGCCGTCCGTCCTCGGTCCAGTAATGCATGTCTTTCGCGCGCGCCAGCAGGCGCGGCTTGGCCTTGAACTGACGGTTGGCGGTGAAGGGCATCCAGAAAGCATCGAGATCATGACCGGGCAGGGCGTGGGGCTGGGCGCTCATGGCAAGAATCCTTGATGGGTGTGAAAGGCCCGGGAATGATAAGAAAATTCGACACGATCATCAAATTCGGGGCTTTGTTGAATAAAAACGTTTAATATAATTGACATTATGGATATCGATGTGGGCGCGCACCTGAAGGCCGTGCGCCAGATGTACGGGCTGTCGCAACGGGAGCTGGCCAAGCGTTCCGGCGTCACCAACGGCCTGATTTCGCTGATCGAGCAGAACCGCGTCAGTCCGTCGGTGAGCTCGCTGAAGAAAGTGCTGGACGGCATTCCCATGGCGCTCTCGGATTTCTTCACCTTCGATCCGGCCGGGCGGCCGCAGGTATTCTTCGCGCAGGACGAACTCACCGACATCGGTTCCGGCGCCGTGGCGTTGCGCCTGGTGGGCTCGCGACTGGCCAAGCGCAGCATGTCCATCCTGCACGAGCGCTACGGCGCGCATGCCGACACCGGCACCGAGATGCTCACGCACAACGGTGAGGAAGGTGGCGTGGTGGTGCGCGGGCGCATCGAGCTCACCGTCGGCGGCGAGTCGCGGGTGCTCGGGCCGGGCGATGCGTATTACTTCAACAGCACCATGCCGCATCGCTTCCGCAACCCGGCGCGCGAGGAATGCGAGATCGTCAGCGCCAGCTCACCGCCGACATTCTGAACGCGAAAAATGTCGTAGCATGCCGGCATGAGCAAAGTGACCGTGGCCGCCACGCAGATGGCGTGCAGCTGGGACCGCGCCGCCAACGTCGCGCGCGGCGAAAGACTGATTCGCGAAGCCGCGGCGAGCGGTGCGCAAGTCATCCTGCTGCAGGAGCTGTTCGAAACGCCGTACTTCTGCCAGGAGCACAGCACGCGGTTTTTCGAGCTAGCGCATGAGCTTCCAGGGCATCCGGCGGTGGAGCACTTCCGCGCAGTGGCGCGCGAACTCAAGGTCGTGCTGCCGGTGAGCCTGTTCGAGCGTGCCAACAACTCCTATTTCAACACCGTGGTGATGCTGGATGCGGACGGCTCGGTGCTCGGCCACTACCGCAAGTCGCACATTCCGGAAGGGCCCGGCTACCACGAGAAATTCTATTTCTCGCCCGGCGACACCGGTTTCAAGGTGTTCGAGACGGCATATGCGAAGCTGGGCGTGGCGATCTGCTGGGACCAGTGGTTTCCCGAATGCGCGCGCGCCATGGCGCTGATGGGCGCGGAGGTGTTGCTGTATCCCACGGCTATCGGTTCGGAGCCGCACGATCCGTCCATCGACTCCAGCGGCCACTGGCAGCGCACCATGCAGGGTCATGCCGCGGCCAACGTCATGCCGCTGGTGGCCTCGAACCGCATCGGCACCGAGAGCGGCGAGCGCGGCTCCATGACCTTCTACGGCTCTTCTTTCATCGCTGGTCCCACGGGGGAAAAAGTGGCGGAGGCCGATCGCAGCAGCGAGACCGTGCTCAGCGCCAGCTTCGACCTCGATCAGGTGCGACGCTATCGTCATGCCTGGGGCGTGTTCCGCGACCGGCGTCCTGACCTGTACTACCCGCTGCTGTCGTTGGACGGGCGCGGCTGAGGCCGTGCCGCGCGCATCCAGTTTTCCCGCGAGATGAGCTGATGAGCGCCGCGCGTTCCTGGGTGGCCACGGCACCGCTCGGCGCCGCGTCCGTGCTGGCCGAGGAGCTGGCCGCATTCGGTGCGCAGGACGTCAAGGAACGCTCCACCGACGTGCGTTTCCAGGGGCCGCTGGCAGTGGGCTACCGCGCCTGCCTGTGGTCGCGCACCGCCACCCGCGTGATGCTGTGGTTGGGTGAGGTGGAGGCGGGGAGCGCGCAGGCGGTGTATCAGGGCATGCGTAGCGGCGCGCGTGGCGACGAGCACAGCGGCGCAAGCGGCATCGACTGGCGTGAGCACCTGGGTCCGGGCGCGACGTTGGCCTGCGACTGCACCGGCGGCAATGCCGCCATCCAACACACCCTATATGGTGCGCAACTGCTTAAGGATGCGGTCTGCGACGCGCTGCGCGAGGCTACCGGTTTGCGCCCCGACGTGCGGCCACGGCGTCCCGATGTGCGCCTGCACCTGCACGTCGAGGCGCAGCGCGCGCAACTGTTCGTGGACTTATCCGGCGAGAGCTTGCACCGGCGCGGCTTCCGGTTGGAAAGCGGTCGCGCGCCGCTGAAGGAAAATCTCGCCGCCGCCATCCTGCTGCGCGCCGGCTGGCCGGCGCTGGCCGCGGCCGGTGCGAGCCTGGTGGATCCGATGTGCGGCTCGGGCACGCTGCTGATCGAGGCGGCGATGATCGCGGCCGACATTGCACCGGGACTGGCGCGCGAGTACTGGGGCTTCACCGGCTGGCGCGGTCACGATGCGGCGCTGTGGCAGGATCTGCTGGCGGATGCGCAGGCGCGCCGCCGCGCAGTGAGCGCAAGGCGCTGCATTATCGGTTACGACATCGACGCGACCGCGGTGCGCTCTGCGTTGGCCAATGCCGAGCGCGCCGGCGTCGCGGAGTGGCTCCACGTGGAGCGACGCGACATCCGCGCCCCGCAAGTGGCGCCCGCGCCCACGGGGCTGCTGGTAACCAATCCTCCCTACGGTGAGCGCGTGGGCGAGACGGGCTCGCTCCCCGCGCTGTACCAGCAGTTGGGAACGCTGCTGCGCGAGACCTACGGCGGCTGGCATGCGGCCATCCTGTGCGGCAATCCGCCGCTGGCGCGGCATCTGGGCGTGTACGCCAAGCGCAGCTACCGATTCATGAACGGCGCCATCGACTGCCGGCTGCTGCGCTTCGAGCCGGCCGGCGAGGCCGGCCCGCGCACCACCGGCCGCAGCGAACCGGCGGCCAACGCCCGCGGCGCGCAAATGTTCGCCAACCGGCTGCGCAAGAATCTGCAGCGCCTGGAACCTTGGGCGCGCTCGCAGCTGATCGAAGCCTATCGGGTCTACGACGCCGACATGCCCGAGTACGCCTTCGCCATCGATGTGTACGGGCGCGACCCGCGACACCTCGTGGTGCAGGAGTATGCGCCGCCGCGCAGCGTCGATGCCGACAAAGCGCGTGGCCGGCGCCGCGAGGTGCTGTCGGTCCTGCCGCAGGTGTTCGACGTGCCGCTGGAAAACATCCACTCGCGCACGCGGCGTATGCAGAAGGGCGCCGCGCAGTACGAGGCGCAGGGCGCGCGCGGGCGGCGTTTCCTGGTCCACGAGGGGGGCTTGAAGTTCTGGGTCAATTTCCGCGATTACCTCGACACCGGCCTGTTCCTGGATCATCGCCTGACGCGCGCGCGCATCCGGCAACTCGCCGCGGGCGCGGCGTTTCTGAACCTGTTCTGCTACACCGCCAGCGCCACGGTGTATGCCGCCGCCGGCGGTGCGCGGCGCACACTGGGCGTGGATCTGTCCAACACCTACCTGCAATGGGCGCGGGACAATCTCGATCTCAACGGTTTCGGGCGCGAGCAGCACGAGCTGCTGGCCACCGACTGCCTGGCCTGGCTGGAGCGCGAAGCCGCCGCCGGCCCGGCCTTCGACCTGATCTTTCTCGACCCGCCGACTTTCTCAAACTCCAAGCGCATGAGCGGTGTGCTGGACGTGCAGCGCGACCACGTGGCAATGATCCGCAACGCCATGCGCCTGCTGCAGCCCGCCGGCCACCTGCTGTTCTTCACCAATTTCACGCGCTTCAAACTCGACCCGAGGATCGGCGAGGCATTCGAGGTCGAGGACATCAGCGCCGCGACCCTGCCGGAGGATTTCGCGCGCAACCCGCGCATCCATCGATGTTATGTCGTGCGCCACTGCGGCTGATCGCGCTGTGGTACGGACGAGGGTGCCGCTGATCGCCGTTAGTTGCAATCTGATAGAATGCAAGAACCTGCACCACAATGAGGTTTTGAAAGATGCCGTCCTTTACCATCCGAAATGTGCCCGACGAGGTGCATCGCGCCATTCGCGTGCGGGCTGCGCGGCATGGCCGCAGCATCGAGGCCGAAATGCGCGACATCCTGGAATCTGCGGTGAAGCCGCAGGGCCGGCTCAAGCTGGGTTCGCTGCTGGCCGAGATCGGCCGCAAGGTCAAGCTGACCGATGCGGAGTTTGCCATCTTCGAGAGCGCGCGCGACAGAACTCCGGCCCGCGCTGCGAGCTTTGAGTGATCCTGCTCGATACGAACGTTGTTTCGGAGCCGCTTCGTCATGCACCCCAAACCCGCGTCATCGAATGGATTGATGCTCAACCCCTGGATACGCTCTACCTATCCGCAATGACCGTGGCCGAGCTGCGCGCCGGCGTGGCGCTGCTGCCCATGGGCAAGCGCCGGGCGGCGCTGCATGAGAACCTGGAAAAGAGAGTACTGCCCGTGTTCGTCGGGCGCGTGCTGCCGTTCGACCTGGCTTGCACGAATGCCTACGCTGAGTTGCTGGCAAGGGTTCGCAAGGCTGGCATTGGCATCGAGACCACCGATGCTTGCATTGCAGCGATCGCGATCGCCAACGGGTTCGCCGTTGCCACACGCGACATAAGCCCGTTCCAGGCTGCCGGCTTGATCGTTGTCAACCCTTGGGAGATTAGCGACCTCAAGGGTGTTTAAGATTTTGTTGCTATTGACTCCCGCCCAAGGCTGTGGGCCACCGGTGCGCCAAGGCGCAGGAAGGGGAATGCCGCGTCGCAGCAAGCAAGCGTAAGTTACGGAAATGCCTGAATCTTGGCAGATTCTGGCGCGGCTCCCGGGACGAGTGTCCGCCGCTGTGGTCTAATATCCCTGTCTGACCTGCCTGATCCTGTGATCAGGCGTTTAATATCATTAACATGTCGCGCAAGCCGCTCATAGGAATTCCGGCCGATCGCCGGCTCGTGGGGAAGCATTACTTCCACATGGTCGGTGAGAAATACATTCGCGCCGTGGCGGAAGGGGCCGATGCGGTTCCCATCCTCATCCCGGCTCTGGCCTGGGAGTCCGACTTGCAAGACCTGCTCGATAGCTGCGATGGCCTGCTGCTCAGCGGCAGCCCTTCCAACGTCGAGCCGCATCACTACGGAGGCCCGGCCAGCGCGCCGGGAACGCTGCATGACCCAGATCGGGATGCTACGACGCTTTCGCTGATCCCCAAGGCGGTGGCCGCCGGAATGCCGGTGCTGGCCATCTGCCGAGGTTTCCAGGAAATGAACGTCGCCTACGGCGGCACGCTCTGGCAACGCGTGCATGAGCTGGACGATCACCTGGATCACCGGGACGATGAATCCCAGCCACTCGACCAGCAGTACGGTCCGGCGCACGAGGTGCTGCTGGAGCCCGGGGGAGTGCTGCGTCAAATCGCCGGTGGCGCGACGCTGACTGTGAACTCGCTGCACTCCCAGGGTGTGCAGCAACTGGGTTCGGGACTTGCGGTCGAGGCGCGCGCTCCCGATGGGCTGGTGGAGGCGTTTCGCGATCCGGCAGCCAAGAGTTTCGCCCTCGGCGTGCAATGGCACCCCGAGTGGCAGTTCGAAAAGAATGCATTTTCCCGCGCCCTGTTCGGCGCATTCGGCCAGGCCAGCCGGCAGTACGCGGGGGTATCGAGGTGATTCATGTCGAGCACGATTCAACAGTTCCTGAAGGAACACGGAATCTCTGAAGTAGAAGCCATCATCCCCGATATGGCCGGTGTGCCGCGCGGCAAACTAATGCCGGCGGAGAAGTTCGCCGAAGAAGAAGGCATGCGTCTGCCCGAGGCCATCTTCCTGCAGACCGTGACCGGCGATTATCCGGACGATCAGAGTGCGATGAATCCATCGGACATCGACATCGTGCTCAAGGCGGATGTGGCCACGGTGCGAGTGGTGCCTTGGGCGGCCGAGCCCACCGCGCAGGTGATCCACGATTGTTTCTACGGCGATGGGAGGCCCGTCACCATGTCGCCGCGCTATGTGCTGCGCCGGGTGCTCGACTTATACGCCTCGCAGGGCTGGGACCCGGTGATCGCGCCGGAGCTGGAATTCTTCCTGGTCGAACCGAACATCGACTCGGATTATCCGCTGAAGCCCCCGGTGGGCCGCTCAGGCCGACCCGAGATCGGCCGCCAGGCCTACAGCATCGCCGCCGTGAACGAGTTCGATCCGCTGTTCGATGACGTGTACTCGTTCTGCGAGGCGCAGGACATCGAGATCGACACGCTGATCCACGAGGCCGGAGCAGCGCAGATGGAGATCAACCTGCTGCACGGCAATGCACTGAGCCTCGCCGACCAGGCCTTCCTGTTCAAGCGCACCGCGCGCGAGGCGGCGCTGCGCCACAAGATGTATGCCACCTTCATGGCGAAGCCGATGGCCAAGGAGCCGGGCAGCGCCATGCACCTGCATCAGAGCATTGTCGATACCAAGACGCGCCGGAACATCTTCTCCAACGCCGATGGCTCGCCCTCCAACCTGTTCTTCTCGCACATCGCCGGACTGCAGAAATACCTGCCGGCGGCGATGTCGTTGTTCGCGCCCAACGTCAACAGCTACCGGCGCATCAGCCGCTACTCGGCTGCACCCATCAACGTGCAGTGGGGTTACGACAACCGCACCGCCGGGCTGCGTGTGCCGATGTCCGGACCGGAGGCGCGCCGCGTCGAGAACCGTGTCGGCGGCGCCGATGCCAATCCATACCTGGCTTTCGCGGCCTCGCTGGCCTGTGGTTACCTGGGCATGATCGAGGGTCTGAAGCCCACCGAGCCCATCAGCGGCAGTGCCTACGAGTTGGCCATCGCCTTGCCGCGAACCCTGGCCGAGTCCTTGCGGTTGCTGCGCGAATCCAAGGCGCTGGTGGATCTGTTCGGCGACCGGTTCGTGCTGGCCTATACGGCGGTGAAAGAAGCCGAATATGAAACCTTCGCCCAGGTGATCAGCTCCTGGGAACGGGAGTTCCTGCTGCTGAACGTGTGAGACTTTATCGACAGCCTGCGCTATAACTAGCATCAGAGCACCAGCGAAACACTAAAGGGGATCTCAAGTGAAGTGGAGCGTGGTTCGGCCGGCGTTGAGCATTGCGTGTGTGCTGCTTGGCTTGGGCGGGTGCGGGCGGCACTCCGCGCCGGCGGGCGGCGAGGCCGTCGCGTCCAGCAACGGCAAGGTGGTGAATCTTTATATTTGGTCCGATTACCTGGCCGCGGACACGCTGTCGAACTTCGAAAAGCAGACCGGCATCAAGGTCAACGTCGCCTACTACGACACCAACGAAACACTGGAGACCAAGCTCCTGGCGGGCAGCAGCGGCTTCGATGTGGTGCTACCCACGGCCTCCTATTTCGAACGGCAGATCAAGGCGGGCGTGTACCGGGAGCTGGACAAGAGCCGGCTGCCGAACCTCAAGAACATGGACCCGCAGCTCATGGAGCTGGTGGCGCGGCACGATCCGGGCAATGCGCACGGCATCATCTACCTGTGGGGCACCAACGGTATTGGCTACAACGAGAAGATGGTCAAGGCCGCGCTCCCCGATGCGCCGCTCGATTCCTGGAAACTGGCCTTCGATCCTGCCTATGTTTCCAAGCTCGCCAAGTGCGGCGTCAGCGTGCTCGACTCCCCGGCCGAGATGCTGCGCGCGGTGTACAACTACCTGGGCAAGGATCCGAATTCCCAGAACGCAGATGACCTGGTGCAGGCCGAGAAGGTGCTGATGGGCATCCGCCCCTACATTCGCAACATCAACTCCTCCGAATACATCGAGGCGCTGGCCAACGGCGATCTGTGCCTGTCGGTGGGCTACAACGGCGATGTGCTGCAGGCACGCGACCGCGCCCACGAAGCCGGCAAGGGAATCGAGGTCAAGTATTTCGTGCCCAAGGAAGGCACCATCCTGTGGTTCGACATGATGGCGGTGCCGAAGGATGCGCCGCACCTGGATGCCGCCTATGCCTTCATCAATTACGTGATGGACCCGCATGTGATCGCCGACATCTCCAACCACAAACGCTTCGCCAACGGCAACGCGGCCTCCACCCCATTCGTGGACAAGATGGTCACCGGCGATCCGGGTATCTACCCGACCGAGGAGACGCGAAAAACGTTGTCGGTGCAATTGGCGGATTCGGCCGAACAGACCCGCGCCATCACCCGCGTGTGGCAGCGCTTCAAGACGGGGCAGTAGGCGATGGGTACGCCGGCGGGGGCGCCCGTCAAACCAGCGCCTTGGAAGGACCCGGCCGCTCGGCCCTACGTACAGATCGAGCGCATCAGCAAGAAGTTCGGCGATTTCACCGCGGTGGATGACATCAGCCTGAATATCTACAAGGGCGAAATTTTCTGCCTGCTCGGCGCCTCGGGCTGCGGCAAGACCACGCTCCTGCGCATGCTGG
>JAFEGC010000270.1 GCA_018240265.1 Pseudomonadota bacterium
CGACGCAACAGTTGCTGCGCATCGTTGGCCGGCAATGCCTTGCTGAACAGATAGCCCTGCGCCTCATTGCAGTCATGCTCCTGCAGGAACATGAGCTGCGGAAAGCTCTCCACGCCCTCGGCCGTGACATTGATGCGCAACGAGCGCGACATGGCGATGATGCCGGCTGCGATGGCGCGATCCTCGTCGTTGTCACTGAGGCTGGCCACGAAGGAGCGATCGATCTTGAGCCGGTCCACCGCAAAATTGCGCAGACGGCTCAGGCTCGAATAGCCCGTACCGAAATCGTCGATCGCCAACAGCACACCCTGTGACTTGAGCATGCCCAGCGCGGTTGCCGCCCAGGTCTCATCGCTCATGACCACCGATTCGGTGATTTCCAGCTCGAGCATCGAGGGCTCGATGCCGGTGTCGTGAATGATGGAGGCAACCAATGCCGGGAACTCCCGCAATATGAATTGTTGACCCGAGACATTCACGGCCATTCGCACCACGGGCAGGCCCTGGTCGTGCCAGATCTTGGCCTGGCGGCAGGCGTTGCGCAGCACCCATTCGCCGATTTCCAGGATGAGGCCGGTTTCCTCGGCCACCGGGATGAACTGCGAGGGCGGTACCAAGCCGAGATCGGCATTGTTCCAGCGCAGCAGGGCCTCCATGCCCGATACCGTGCCGCTGCGTACGTCGAACTGCGGCTGATAATGCAGGCTGAACTCGCCGCGGTCCAGGGCGCCGCGCAGCTGCGCTTCTATGGTGAAGCGCTGCAAGGCCGCGGCGTTCATTGCCGCGTCGTAATAGGAAAAGGTGCCCGGGCTGCGGCGCTTGGCGAAATACATGGCCAGGTCCGCATTACGCAACAATGTTTCCGCATCCACGCCATCGGAGGGAAACAGCGCGATGCCAACGCTCGGCGTCACGACTACGGTGTGCAAAGCCAGCCGCATCGGCTCCTGCAGTGCATCGATGAGCCGCTTGGCGACCACGCCCGCATCCGCCGGATTGCGCAGATCGGGCAGCATCACCATGAACTCATCGCCGCCCAGGCGCGCGATGTCGCCAGGGCGCGAGCTGGGCAGCGATTCACCCGACAGCACGTCGCCATAGCGCAGCGAACTTCGCAGCCGCGAGGCCACAACGCACAGCAGTTCATCGCCCACCGCATGCCCCAGCGTATCGTTGACGCGCTTGAAATTGTCCAGATCCAGGTACAACACGCCCAGCAGGCGCTGTTTCTGACGCGCGGTGTCCAGCGAACTGACCAGACGGCTGCGCGACTGTTCGCGGTTGGGAAGCCCGGTGAGTGAATCGAAATACGCGAGCCTGACGATGCGCCGCTCGGCGCGCCACTTGCTGCCGAGCGCGATGCTCATCTGGCGCACTTCATGCGGGTGAAACGGCTTTTGCAGGTAGGAGATCTTCTCCTCGGGTGGAACCATGCCACCGATGTCCACCGGGTCCACATCCGAATAGGCCGTGCAGATGACGATCTCGATTTCCGGATCCAGCTCGCGGATGCGCGCCGCCGCCCACGCACCGTCCTGGCCCGGCGGCATGCGCATATCGAGAAACACCACGGCGAAGGGGCACTCATCCGCCAGGGACTGCCGCACCGCCTCCACGGCAGAGGCGGCGCCGTCGCAGAACACCGGATCGAAGCTGGTGGTGCGGATGCGTGCGCGCCGTGACGTGCTGTGCGCATCCACGCTGCTGAACAATTTGGAGCGTAGATTCTGGAACGCCGCAAGATCCTCGCTGACATCGGCGTCGAGCAGCACGTCGCGGAAGGCGTCGCGAATGGGCTGCTCGTCGTCGACGACCAGGACTCTTACGGGCAGCTTTTCGGCGTCTGACACGGTGGCTTCCCTTATTTGGTGAGTGGCATCAGCACGTGCAAGGAAGCGCCCGCGCCCAGTCCTTCGCTGGCGGCCCAGATGCGCCCGCCAAGTGCGGTAATCGCGTTGGCGCACCAGTGCAGACCGATGCCGTGATTGGTGTCACGCGACTTGGTGGAAAATCCCTTCTCGAACACGCGCTGCAGATGATCCGGCGCGATGCCGGCACCATCGTCCTCGCAATACAGATGTAGCTGATCGGCGCCCGCCTCGCTGACGATCTCCGCCGCGACGCGCAGACGGCCGCGCTCACGGCCGGCATCACGCACCGAATCGGCCGCATTGATGATGAAATTCTGCAAGATCAGGCGCAGCACGGTTCGCGCCACGCGCACCACACCGACCTTGCGCAACGAGTCATCCGTATCCACCGACAGCCGCTGACGGCAGGTGTCGGGAACGATTTCCAAAGTTTGGGACACCAGATCGGGCAGCCGCACGGGTTCAACCACCTGTTCGCTGCGCGAGGATTTCATCTGTTCGCTGAGCGCCGCCTGGATGACGGACGCCTGGCGCTGCATCACCGCCACATCGTCCTTGGACAATTTCAGGTCGGCGGCGAGCTCGCGCGTGCCCAGGGTCATGAACTGCAGCAGATCGCTGCGACGCGATGCGTCGGTCGAGGCCTGCTCCAGCTCCGCCGCCGCCCGCTCCATGTCCGCGACCGGCGCCCGGCGCAGTCGGTCGTGCAGCGCGGCCAGCCGCACACCCAGGGGCGTCATGGCGTTGCCCAGGTTGTGCAGCACGCCACGCGCCAATTCGGCGAATCCGGCCTGGAAGGAGCGGTCCACCAGCTCGCGCCTCGTCGATGCCAGCCGCTCCACCATGCGATCGAATTCACGGGCCAGCACGCCGATCTCGTCGTCGCCGGGCAGATTCAGTCGTCGGGTGAGATCGTTGCCCTCGCCGATGGCCACCGCGTGTTGAGTCACCTGGCGCAGCGGCGAGAGTACCAACCGGTTGAGGACGAACACCAAGAGTGCCAGCACGATGACCGCGGCCACCACCAGGTACAGCGATGCGTAGGTGACGGCCGTGCGGCCGCGCGCGGTGATGCGCCGTGGAATTTCCACCTGCAGGCGCACCAGCGGTTTGCCATAGATGTCGGGGAAGTAGCGTCGCACCTGGGTCTGATTGTCGGTTTCGAGCAGATCATCATGATCTGCGCTCGGCGGACCCGCACCGGTGGTGTTGCGCAGATTGACCATCTGCAGGGCTACCTGCGCCTGTGCGCCGAGCGAATTGATCTCCGATTCGCCGAGCAGACGCCCGACGATCACCGCGCCACGCGAGGGTCCGCCGCCGTTGCCATCGAGTATGGGCGCGGTGGCCAGCATCAGGATTCCAAGGTTGGTGGCCAGCAGTCCCTGCGCGGTCTTGCCGCCACGAAATTCACGCAACCAGGGAAAATCCGCGGGCAACGTCGACTGCTTGCCTAGGTCGAGATCGAGTAACCGCCCCGAGTCCAGATCGCGCGCGCTCTGGCGCACGATGTTGCCCTCGGTATCGGCAATCAGCATGAGATTGACGTTGAGCTGCTTCAACGCCAACGCCGTCAGATTCTTGGCCACGAAGTCGGGATCGCGCGTGCGCACGAATTGATACGTGTCGGCCCAATTGCCCCAGTCCATGGCATTGATTTTCAGCCGCTCCAGCGCAAGATCCAGGGCAAAGCCGACGCGACGTATGGCGGTGCGGGCCTCGTCGCGCTCGAGTTCTGCAAAGCTCGGCATCAATGCCCGCTGCTGGATGGCGATTTCAACTACGCCCAGCACCACGAACAGTAGTGACAGGAAGGTCAGGACCTTGGTACGAATATTCACCTTGAGGCACCGCGGCAGCCAATTGACGTGAATCCAGGTGGCATGCATGGATTCTTCGGGGCATTGTGCGGAGCCGGCCGGGTGGCGGAGTGATTAGAATCACAGACTTAACAAAATCTATCGGGTGGCCGGTCATTGCATGCCGCGAAGGGCCGCCACCGGCCATGGACTCCCGAGGGCGGGAGCCGCGTTGCGGCACATCATCGAACTGATTTCACATTTCGGACTGTAGTTCGTGTTCTTCAATGTGCTGATCGAATG
>JAFEGC010000271.1 GCA_018240265.1 Pseudomonadota bacterium
TGGAGTTGGGTGGCAAGTCACCGCAGATCGTGTTCGCGGATGCGGACCTTGAGGCGACGTTGCCGGCCGTGGTCAATGCCATTGCGCAGAACTGCGGCCAGACCTGCTCGGCTGGCAGCCGACTGTTGGTCGAGCGTGGTGTTTATGAGCCTGTGCTTGAGCAGCTGTCGGCGCGTTTCGCGGCGCTGCGTGCCGGGCCTTCCTCGATGGACCTGGACATGGGGCCGCTGGTCAACGAAAAGCAGTATCAACAGGTGCGGGCGTTTTTAGCGCAGGCGGCGGCCGACGGCATCGCGGTCGCGGCGCGCGGCGGCATCGCGCCGGGATCGCCGCCCGGCGGGTATTACCAGGAGGCAGTGCTGTTGCGCGACGTGCCGCCCCAGCATGCGCTGGCGCAGCAGGAAGTGTTCGGTCCGGTGCTGGCGGCCATGCCCTTCGACGACGAGGCGCAGGCGCTGAAGCTTGCGAACGGGACGCCGTATGGTCTATGTGCCGGCATCTGGACGCGGGATGGTGCCCGGCAGATGCGCCTGGCGCGAAAGCTCCGCTGCGGGCAGGTGTTCATCAACAATTATGGCGCGGGCGGCGGTGTCGAACTGCCCTTCGGCGGCGTCAAATCCAGCGGCCACGGCCGGGAGAAGGGTTTCGAGGCGCTGCTGGGTTTCACGGTGTTGAAGACCATTGCCATCCGGCATGGAGTGTAGTGGATGCGCCTGAAGAACAGAGTGGCGGTGGTAACCGGCGCGGGATCGGGATTCGGCGAGGGCATCGCGCGGCGCTTCGCCGCGGAGGGCGCCCAGGTGGTGGTGGCCGACATCAACGAAGCGGGCGGCAGGCGCGTGGTCGCCGAAATCGGCGCCGCCGGTGGGGAAGCGGTGTTCGCGCAGGTCGATGTCGCCAACAATGCCAGCGTGGGCGCATTGCTGGGCGCCACGCTCACCGCCTACGGCGGCGTGGACATCGTGGTCAACAACGCCGGCATCACCCACCGCAACCGGCCGATGCTCGAGGTCGAGGAGAGCGAGTTCGACCGCATCTACGCGGTCAATGTGAAAAGCATTTATCTGTCCGCCCGGCATTTCGTGCCGCAGTTCCGCAAAGCCGGCGGCGGGGTGTTCGTCAACATCGCCTCCACCGCTGCCGTCCGTCCACGTCCCGGCCTCACCTGGTACAACGGCACCAAGGGCGCGGTGGTGGTGATCAGCAAGTCCATGGCGGTGGAACTCGCGCCCGACAACATCCGGGTGAATTGCGTCAACCCGGTCCTGGGCGCCACGGGCCTGATGGAATCGTTCATCGGCGGCGCGGACACGCCGGAGGCTCGTCAGAAGTTCATGGCCACCATCCCGCTGGGCCGTCTCTCCACCCCCGCGGACATCGCCGGCGCCTGCCTGTATCTGGCCTCCGACGATGCGGCCTTCGTCACCGGGACCTGTATCGAGGTGGATGGCGGGCGCTGCGTCTGAGTGGCGATGCCCCTGTGGTGTTTGCGCATTTCATGTCAACATACGTATCGCATATATAGAATGCGCATGTAGGCATCAGAAACAGGCAGTTCATCTACGTCGGAATGTCGACGATCATACGGAGTTGTTTGCATCGGCAATTCTGCAGTACACGCAAGCCATGGGAGATATCGATGTATTCACGTCTGAGTGCGGCGGCCCTCGTCGCCGCGTCGCTGGCTGGCGCCGCCGTCGCAATCGCGGGGCCGACGGGTCTGGAGGAGATTGTGGTGACGGCGCAACGCAAGGAGGAATCTGCGCAGAACATCGGCGTCGCATTGTCGGTGATCTCCGGGGACTCGCTCAAGGCGCTCGGCGTCAGCAATGTCAACGACCTGCAGAACACCACTCCTAGCCTGGAAGTCGAGCCGGCGTTTGGCAGTGGACAAGCTCAATTCAGACTTCGCGGTGTCGGCTTCATCGACTACACCGCCAACAATAGTTCCCCGGTCGGCGTGAACCTCGACGAGGTTCCTTTGCCGTTCCCCGTACAAACGCAGGGGCAATTGTTCGATGTGGCGCGTGTCGAAGTGCTGCGCGGCCCGCAAGGCACGCTTTATGGAAGGAACACCACGGGCGGTGCGGTCAATTTCGTCACCAACCG
This sequence comes from Pseudomonadota bacterium, assembly GCA_018240265.1. Classification (GTDB taxonomy): domain Bacteria; phylum Pseudomonadota; class Gammaproteobacteria; order Steroidobacterales; family Steroidobacteraceae; genus TMP-86. The sequence goes on from JAFEGC010000271.1 coordinate 2,110, forward strand.
TCCCACCGACGAGTTCCACGCCGGAATTTCCGCCCGGTACGGTACGCACAATCTGGTCGACGCCGAGGGCTTCGTGTCCGGCCCACTGGCCGACAAGTTGAAGGGCCGGATTTCATGGGCCGTTACGGACGGCGGCGCCTGGCAAAGGAATCGTCTGACCGGCGAGAAGCTTGGCAAGCAAGAGAAGTATGCCGGCCGGGTTCAGTTGCAATGGGACCCGACCGAAAACTTCGACCTACGGCTCAATGTGCATTTGGCCAAAGACAAATCGGACGCGAACGGGCTGCAGTTTTTCCGCGACTACGACCCCAATGCAGGACAGCCGATAACTCCGGCCCGGCCGATAATTCCCGCCGATTCCAGCCCGTATCTGACCGGCTGGAGTTTGCAGCCCTCGTTCGCGCAGACGGTTGGCATCTCGCCCGGTAGCAGGCCGGGTCTGAACAACAGCAATAACGGTGTCGACCTGACTGCGCAACTCCGCTTCGACGGCTTTTCGCTGACCAGCATTACCGCCTACAACAAGCTGATACGCCGCGAATTCGGCGACTGGGATGCCAGCCAGTATGCCGCGTCGGACGTTTATTTCCGCGATACCGCCAAGGTGTTTTCGCAGGAGGTGCGCGTGGCTTCCGCCGGAACCGGCGCATTTGGCTGGCTCGGCGGCGTCTATTATTCGAACGAGAAGTTTGCGGAAGACTTTTTCAGCGACTTCAACCAATCGCCCCTGGTCGCCGGTACCGCTCATACTTCCTCCACGCAGGATGGCAAGTCGCTCGGCGTGTTCGGTCAGACTGAATATAGATTCGCAGAGCGATGGAAGGCCATTGTGGGGCTGCGCTACGAGCACGAGTCCCGGGACTTGAACGATCTGAACACGAGTTTCGATATTCCGGGTGTCATATTCCTTCCGACGCTGACCGGCCCGCAGAATCGTTCTCTGAGCACGTCCGATGTGAGCGGCAGGATCGGCCTGGAGTATCGACCTGCAGATGAGGTGTTGCTGTACGGAACCATTAGCCGCGGCGTCAAATCCGGCGGCTACAACATCCACAACACGACCAGCCCGCTCGGTGTCGGTCCGTTTCAGCCGGAGAAACTGCTGGCTTATGAATTGGGCATCAAGAGCGATGTTACGCCGACCCTGCGGCTGAATGCGTCGGTGTTCTATTACGATTACAAGGATCAGCAGGTCTTATCCAAGACGAAGGATCCGGTCAGCCAGTCGTATATCGGTGTTTTCGTCAATGCGCCAAAGTCTGAAATCCATGGCGGCGAGGTGGAAGCTACCTGGCGTCCGATCGCAGACCTGCGGATCGAACAGTATCTCGGTTACAAAGAAGGCAAGTTCAAGGGCAAGATCTTGAACAGCGACGAAAGCGATCCTACGGTAAAGAACTTCGACGGCCATCCAATCGACTTTCCGAAGCTAAGCTATGGCGGCGAGGTGGCCTACGACCTGCATCTGGGCTCGCTCAAGCTGACCCCGTCCATCAATTACGACTATCACGACACGTATCGGCAGCTGTTCCTGCTCGGGCCCGATTACACGGTCGATTCCTACTGGCTGGCCAATGCCAACCTGACGCTTGCGCCTTCCGAGGGCAAGTCATGGTCGGCGGGGTTGTGGGTCCACAATGTTTTTGGTACCCGATATGATGTGACGAAGAATTTCTTCCTGCCTGGGAGTTTCGTGGCGCTGGCAGGACAGCCGACGACCGTGGGTATCCAAGCATCTTACTCGTTCTAAAGGCAGGCGACGGTGTCCATTTTCACAAAGGTGCTGTTCGGCATCGTCGTTGCTCTTGTGATTCTGGTGCTGGGCCTATGGCTCAAACTCCGCGGCCCCGA
>JAFEGC010000272.1 GCA_018240265.1 Pseudomonadota bacterium
GTGCAGGCCGTTGGCCGCCTTTGGACCCGCAGGGTGAGACCTGATGAAAATCGCAATCGCATCACCCACCTATCCCGCCTCGATCGAGGATGCGCTGGCGCAGATCGATCGTTACGCCGGGCAAGCCGCGGACGCCGGCGCCGTGATCGTGTGCTTTCCCGAATCCTACGTGCCGGGCTACCCGCTGGACTTGGGCAGCTGGCCCCGGCCTGCCGCAAGCCGGCTCGCCGCGGCGCTTGCGAGCGCGCAGCAAATCGCGGCGCGCCGGCGGATCGCGCTCATCCTGCCGATGGATTGGTGGGAAGGCGGTCGGTTTCTCAATGTGGCGATGGTGATCGACGCCCATGGCCGGCTGCTTGGCATGCAGATCAAGAATCAGCTCGATCCTTCGGAAGATGCCCGCTGGGAGCCGGGGACGGCGCGGCAGATTTTCGACACCGGCGGCCTGCGCTTCGGCATCGTCATTTGCCACGAGGGATTCCGCTATCCCGAGACAGTGCGCTGGGCCGCGCGCAACGGCGCGCAAGTGGTGTTCCATCCGCATTTCAACGGCAGCGACACGCAAGGTCCCGGCAATACCGAGTGGTTTCACCCCTCGAATCCGTATTACGAAAAGGCTTTCATGATGCGAGCGCTGGAGAACACGGTGTACTTCGCCAGTTCAAATTGCGCGACCCGCTATCCCGAATCGGCGAGCGCCATCATGGCGCCCGACGGCTCTTGCCTGGTGCACGCCGAATACGGCCGGCCGGGCCTCATCATCGCCGACATCGAACCCGCGCGGGCGACGGGCTATCTCGCTGCGCGCTACAAGCCCGGCTCATTGGACATGCAGCGCTGATCGTAGACGCAAAAAAGTCGGCTTGCGTTTCGAGGCGGATTTCAGTCCTCCACCATCAACCGCTGAGCCTCCCGGATCGATGCCGCTTCGGGCGCATCGTAGCGGCGGCTCGCCGCCAGGGCCTTCGCGGCCCACTGGCGCGCCTCGCGCGTTTCATGGGCGGCTCGCAAGACCTCGGCCTGGATGAGCCAGAGCATGGGTGCGACGCGCAGGTCGCGCAGGCCCGTGACATGTTTCCAGTCGGTGAGCGCCTGATCGCTGGCGCGCCGCGCCGCGAGCACATCGCCCTGCGCCAGCGCCAGGCGTGCGGAATCGGCCTGCGCCAGCACCACCGGCACCACGGTCCGGCCATGCGCCTGCGCCAGCACCGCCTGCAGCTGCTCGCGCGCGGCCGCAGGTTCACCGTGATCCAGCAGAAATCGTCCCCAGCGTTCGCGGATCCTCAGCACCGGGAAATAATCCTGATCGCCCTTGGCGGTCCAGTCATCCAGCGACGCCTTTAGGGCGCGGCGCGCATCGGTCGCGCGTCCGGCGTGGTCATAGGCATCACCCAGGGTGTTGCGCATGCTGCGCAGATCGAATTCGAAGGGCGAGTTCTTGAGGTAACGACGTTCCAGTTCCTCCAGCAAGGGGATCGCCTGTTCGGCGCGGCCCTCGGCTACCAGGCACCCGGCATAGATCTCGCGCACGTTGGCGGCTGCCTCGTCCTGCAGATCGGTGAGTGAGTGAGGGATGGAGGCGAGGAGCTGTTCGAACATCGCCATGGCACGTTTGCGCTCGCCGCGCAGGTGCAGCGTGCGCGCATAGCTCGCCATCGGGTACCAGAACCGGTAATGACCCTCGCCGGTGGAGCGGCGCGCCAGCTCCACCACGCGCGCGTACGCGCTTTCCGCGGCGTCGAATTCGCCCAGGTACAGCCGCGATTCGGCCAGGTTCCCGTACAGGGTTTGCAATTGCCCCTGGTCCGGCTCCTGCAGGCTCTCGGAGACACCGATGGCCTGCGCATACACCTGCGCGGCCGCGGCATCTTCCATGTGCGTGCTGTAGACATTGCCGAGCTGGTTGAGCGCGCCGACATAATCCGTGCTACGCGGCGCGAGCTGGGCATAAAGACTCACGGCGTTGCGCGCGGCTTCGACTACCTGCGGCCAGGCCGTCACATCGGTCCAGTAGGCGTCGCTCCGTGCCCGCCACCAATGCGCGCGCGTGGTGGAGCGGTCCAGGCCGGCGGCGTGGATGTCACCGTCGAGGCGCGCGAGCATCTGCCGCGCGGTGCGCGTGTCGTGGGCGTCGATGCGTTGCTGCACCTCATCGATGAGCCCATCGATCACCAGCGGGTGCGCATCGCCGTACAGGGAACGTGCCAGGGCCACCTGTTCGCGATTCACGGCGTGAAAGCGCTCCGGATCGTCGAAGGCGCGGTAGATGGAGGTGGCCACGCCCAGCAGCTCAAGCTTCGTCACCGGATCCTTGGCGAACTCCACGCCGATGCGCGGCGTCATCTGGTCCAACATCTGCTTGGCCGTGATCTGCCCGCGTGGCTGATCCTGCGCCACGCGCGGATCGCTGGCGCGAAACACCCGCACCAGGAAATCGCGCACGGCCGTGGCGCGTTGCCGCTCCAGTTCCGCCGCGCCGGCGGCCAGGCGCGCCGCGTGTGCCTGCCAGAGCGCGAAGCCCAGGGTGGCGATGAGCACGGTGAGTGTGCCGGCGGCCATGCCCGTGGCGAGACGGTTGCGGCCGACGAATTTGCGCAGCACGTAATGCCAGGAATCGGGACCGGCGCGCACCGGCTGTCCGGCCAGGTGCCGCTGCAGGTCGTCGGCGAATTCCGCGGCCGAATGGTAGCGGCGCGCAGGTTCCCCCGCCAGGGCTTTGAGGCAAATCCAGTCCAGCTCGCCGCGCAGGGCATTTCTGCCGCCCGCCGACCCGCCCGCGTTCGTGGCGAGGCTGGGTTTGACGATGCGCTGAGTGCGAAGCGTGCGCCCGCCCTCTGCCTGCGCTCCGGCTCGCCAAGGCAGCGCGCCGGTCAGCAGCTGGTACAGCATGACGCCCAGCGAGTAGATATCGGTGCCGGTACTCACCGGCTGGCCATTCAATTGCTCCGGTGCCGCGTATTCTGGCGTGAAGGCGCGGCCGCCGAGGCGCGTCAGCTCCGTCGCTCCCTGGTCCGCTTCCAGATCTTGCAGCAGCCGGCCGACACCGAAATCCAGCAATTTGATCTGCCCATCCGCGCTGACCAGGATGTTGGTGGGTTTCAGATCCCGGTGCAGCACCAGGTTCGCATGCGCGTAACCCACCGCGTTGAGCACGTCGAGGAACAGGCGCAGCCGCGTTTTGATGTCCAGCTGGCGCTGCGCGCAGTAGCGGTCGAGATGCTGGCCCTCGACGTACTCCAGCACCAGGTAGGGCTGGCCGGAAGGTCCGACGCCGGCATCGAGCAGTCGGGCGATGCAGGGGTGCGACAGCCGCGCCAGGATGCTGCCCTCGCGGCGGAACCGATCCTCGCCCTGGCTTGCCAGCATGGACAGGTGCAACAACTTGATGGCAACCTGGCCTTCGAAACGTCCGTCGTGACGCTGCGCCAGCCACACGCTGCCCATGCCGCCTTCTCCCAACGGGCACACCAGCGTGTAGGCGCCGAACTGCATGCCCTGGAGCGAACGCCGCGCGGCGTCGGGCAGGCCAATCTCGGTGGCAAGCCGGTCGATGATGCCGCCGTGTTCCTGCTGGCCCAGGAGTTGCCGCAGACGCGCGGCGAGCCCGGCATCCTCGCCGCGGATGCGTTCGAGTGCCGGCACACGGGCCTCGGGTGCCAGTTCCAGCAACTGGTCGAGGTACGGGCTCAACGCCTGCCATTCAAGTTTGGTGATGCGACTCATCGAGCTGGAAGCGCAGGTAGAGTTTCGCCTTCATCCAATCGCGCTCGATGGTACGCAGCGAAATGCCGCGCAGCGCCGCGATTTCGGGCAGTGACAAGCCGCAGAAGAATCGCAGATCCACCAGCTCCGCAAGCCCCGCATCCGCTTGGGCCAGTTCGTCGAGCGAATCGCTGAGCCTGGACAGATCGGCGGCGACATCGGGCGTGTTCTCGGCGATCTGGGTGTCGAACACCG
>JAFEGC010000273.1 GCA_018240265.1 Pseudomonadota bacterium
TGACCAGTACCACCAGGATTTCGATGAGCGTGAAGCCGCGCGCGCATACAATTCGCGTGCGGCCGGGCGGCAAGAACGGTGAACGCGCGTGGCGCAGCCGGTCGCGCCTATTTCTGGTCCAGGTTGGCCGTGCCGATATCGGCATCGTAACCTTCGCCGCCTTCCTTGCCGTCGCGGCCGAGGGAGCGTATTTCATATTCGGCGCCGTCTCGGCCCGGCGCCTGGTACAGGTACGGATTGTTCCACGGGTCCTTCGGAATCGCCTTCAGATAACCGCCGGCGCGGTAATTGGTAATGGTCGGATCGGCGGGTTGTTTGACCAGCGCCGCCAGGCCCTGTTCCGTGGTCGGGTACTTGAAGTTGTCCAGCCGATACAGATCCAGCGCGGTCTCGATGGCGCGGATGTCGCTCTGCGCGCGCGTGACGCGTGCCTTGTCGACGTTTTCCAGGATCTTCGGCACGACCATCGCGCCCAGCACGGCCAGGATGACCACCACCACCAGGATTTCGATGAGCGTGAAGCCCTGGAGCCGTCGACGATTTCGTTCAGGTGTGTGAATACGCATACATTACCCTCGTGCCGGCCCGATCATACGCCAATCGCCTGAGGAATCTCAGTGTCTCCTGGCAGTGACGCCGGTCGTGGTCTTAGGCCGAGCGACATCGTGCCGTTCGACGCGGCTATAATCCGCCAGTCTTCGCAACAGGGTTGATTCATGGCAGTCGCGTTCGTATTTCCAGGTCAGGGTTCGCAGTCCGTTGGCATGCTCGCGGCGCTGGCGAACGTCTCGCCCATCATCCAGTCCACCTTCGCGGAAGCCTCGCAGGTGCTGGGCTACGATTTGTGGGATCTGTGCCAAAATGGCCCGGAGGAGCGGCTCAATGCCACCGAGCGCACCCAGCCCGCGATGCTGGCGGCCGGCGTGGCCACGTTCCGGCTATGGCGAGAGCGCGGCGGCCCGCTCCCCCGTGCGGTGGCGGGTCACAGCCTGGGCGAGTTCTCGGCCGTGGTGGTCGCCGGCTGCATGGAATTCCGCGACGCCATCGCTTTGGTGAAATATCGCGGCGAGATCATGCAGGCGGCGCTGCCGGCCGGGCAGGGCGCCATGGCCGCGGTACTCGGGCTCGAGGATGCCGAGATCGAGGCGGCTTGCCGCGAGGCCGCCGGCGCGCAAGTGGTGGAAACTGCGAATTTCAATTCGCCCGGCCAGGTGGTTATCGCCGGCCATCGCGAGGCCGTGCAGCGTGCGCTCGAGGCGGCCAAAGCTCGCGGCGCCAAGCGCGCCGTGCTGTTGCCGGTAAGCGCGCCCTGTCACACCTCGCTCATGCGCGAGGCGGCCGAGAAACTTCGCCAGCGCCTGGCGCAGGCGCCGGTCAAACCCACCGGCGCCATCGCGCTGTATGGGGTGGATTTGCGTGTTCAGCAGAGCGCTGAGGAAATTCGCGCCGCGCTGGTCAAGCAACTGGCCACGGCGGTGTACTGGTCCGCCACGATTCGCGCGCTGATCGCGGCCGGGTTCGATACCTTCGTGGAATGTGGCCCGGGCAAGGTGCTCACGGGGCTCAACCGGCGCATCGACAAGAACCGCGATCTCAAGATGCTCGCGCTGGAAGATCCGGCGAGCCTGGACCAAGCCTTGGCCATCCTGGGAGGAGTGAGCGCATGATGCTCAAAGACGAAATCGCCCTGGTCACCGGCGCCTCGCGCGGCATCGGCGCCGAGATCGCCGCGCAGCTTGCCGCCGCCGGCGCGCGCGTCGTCGGCACCGCTACCAGCGAGGAGGGCGCGGCGAAGATCAGCGCCGCGCTGGGTGCGGGCGGACGCGGCGCGGTGCTGAACGTGGCGGAGCAGGCGTCCATCGATGCGCTGCTGGCCGACATCGAGGCGCAGGAAGGCGCCATCACCATCCTGTGCAACAACGCCGGCATCACCCGCGACACGCTGCTGTTGCGCATGAAACCCGAGGACTGGGATGCCGTGCTCAACACCAACCTCACCTCGGTGTTCCGGCTGTCCAAGGCGGTGCTGCGCGGCATGATGAAGGCGCGCAAGGGACGCATCATCAGCATCGCCTCGGTGGTGGGCTCCATCGGCAACGCGGGCCAGGCCAACTATGCGGCCGCCAAGGCCGGCATCATCGGGTTCACCAAGTCGCTGGCGCGTGAGGTGGGCTCACGCGGCATCACCGCCAATGTCATCGCGCCGGGCTTCATCGACACCGACATGACCCGCGCCTTGAGCGAGCAGCAGCGCGCGGCGCTCCTGGCGCAGATACCGCTGGGCCGTCTCGGTCAGGCGGCGGACATCGCTTCGGCGGTGGTCTACCTGGCCTCGCCCGCGGGCACCTACATCACCGGGGAAACCTTACATATCAACGGCGGTATGCACATGGCCTAGCGAACCGCATGCGCAGGGTCCGACCCGGGGGCGGCCGGGCGGGGACTCGTCAAGACCCGCCCACGGCACCCCTGCCGCCCGGTATCATCCCCGGTAGCTAGGCAGGCGCCATTCACATAAGATATGCGCCCTGCCGAATGGGTGCGTTCACAATGGCTAGAGGACATCAATGATGAGCACGGTTGAACAACAGGTTAAGAAGATCGTGGCCGAACAGTTGGGCGTGAAAGAAGAAGAAGTCACCAATGACGCCTCGTTCGTCGACGATCTGGGCGCTGACTCGCTTGATACCGTCGAGCTGGTGATGGCCTTGGAAGAGGAATTCGAAACCGAGATTCCGGACGAGGACGCCGAGAAGATCACCACCGTCCAGCAGGCCATCGATTACATCAACTCGCACAAGGCCAAAGCCTAAACCAGGCTTTCAGGCATTCGCGCCAGGGACGGCCGGGCACAGTCTCATTCTCGGGAGTCGACCTTGAGCAAGCGGCGCGTCGCCGTCACCGGACTGGGAATCATATCGCCCGTCGGCCATGACGTGGCCACGGCCTGGGCCACCATCCTGGCCGGCAAGAGCGGCATCGCGCCCATCACGCGATTCGACACCACTAATTTTCCGGTGCACTTCGGCGGTGAGATTCGCGAGCTGAAACTGGAGCCCTACATCAGCGCCAAGGAGGCGCGGCGCATGGATGCCTTCATGCAGTACGGCGTCATCGCCGGCATGCAGGCCATGCACGATTCGGGGTTGGTGGTCACCGAGCAGAACTCCGAGCGCATCGGCGTGCTCATGGGCGCGGGCATGGGGGGCCTCGAGTCCATCGAGGAAACCTATGATAAGTACCTGGAGACCAAGTCGCCGAAGAAGGTGTCGCCGTTCTTCATTCCCGCCAGCATCATCAACCTGGTGAGCGGGCATCTGTCCATCCAATTCAAGCTCACCGGACCGAATCTCGCGGTGGCCACCGCCTGCACCACCTCGACCCACGCCATCGGGCTCGCGGCGCGGCTCATCCAGTACGGCGAGGCCGATGCCATGCTGGCGGGCGGCTCGGAAATGGCCACCTGCTACACCGGTGTCAGCGGTTTCGCGCAGGCCAAGGCGCTCTCGCTGCGCAACGACGATCCGCAGGGCGCGAGCCGGCCCTGGGACAAGGATCGCGACGGCTTCGTGATGGGCGATGGCGCCGGCGCCATGCTGCTGGAGGAATTCGAACACGCCAAAGCGCGTGGCGCGAAGATCTACGCCGAGGTCATCGGCTTCGGCATGAGCGGGGATGCCTTCCATGTCACAGCGCCGCCCGCCGACGGCGAGGGCGCGCGCAAGGCCATGGTCAATGCGCTGAAGGATGCCGCCCTAAACCCCGACCAGGTGCAGTATATCAACGCGCACGCCACGTCCACCGAACTGGGCGACCGCGCCGAGACCCTGGCCATCCGCCGCGCCTTCGGCGCCGCGGCCGATAATCTCGCGGTCAGTTCGACCAAGTCCATGACCGGTCATCTGCTCGGCGCGGCGGGCGCCGTGGAAGCGATTTTCTCCATCTTGGCGCTG
>JAFEGC010000274.1 GCA_018240265.1 Pseudomonadota bacterium
TCGCCCACCGCGATCATCTGCAACACCAGTGGCGGAAAGATGCCCACGCCGCCGGCGGCGCGGCTCAAGGAATCGCCGCGCTCCACCGCATCGCGCAGCCGCAGCAGCCGTTCACCCAGGAATTCGTTGCCGGCCGAGCGCGCCAGGAGCGTGAGCGCCTGGATCATGGGCAGACCAGCATCCAGCGAGATCGCCAGTGAGCGTACCACCCTCGACAGTACCGACTGATGCACCAGTTCTCCCAACACCGGCACGCGCAGCTTGAACCGGTCGAAGGCGTAGCGACCCTCGCGAGTCTTGATCCAGCGCTTGAAGCCCAGCGCACCGAGCACCAGCCCCACCATAATGAGGGCACCGTGATGGCGCACGAAATCCGAGGTACCCATGATGGCGCGCGTGGGCCAGGGAATGTTATCGCCCAGCACCTTGAACATGGGCGCAAAATTCGGGATCACGAACACCGTGATCACGGCGATGGCCAGCGCGATCACGCCCACTACGATCATCGGGTAGCGCAGCGCCGCCTTCACCCGGTCCTGCACGTCCTGGTCCTGTCCCAGGTACTCGGACAGCCGCAGAAAACTGTTGTCCAGCGTACCCGTGGACTCACCCACGCGCACCATGCTGATGAACAGTGGCGGAAACACATCGGGGTGGCGCGCCAGCGAGGAGGCGAAATCGCGGCCCGACTCCAGGCTCTGCAGCACGTCGTGCAGCGCATCGCGCAGGCGCACATTGTGCGTGGACTGCGCCAGGCCCTTGAGGCCGCGCAGCAGCGGCAAACCCGCCTTGGTGATGGAATACATCTGGCGCGCGAACAGCACCAGGTCGACCACGCTGACGCGGCGCGAACGCAGCCGCTGCCAAGCCTCGTCCAAATTTATACGCGCCACGGTATCGGGAAGGATTTCCAGTGGCGTAATGCCCAAGTTCAACAGACGCGTGGCCACCGCCTCCATGCTGTCCGCGTCCAGCCGGCCGGTGATCAGATCGCCGCGCCCCGACCGGCCACGATAACGAAACTGCGACATGGCTCCGCCCTAGATCCTTAAGCCCGCTGCGCCAGCAGTCGCTCGACCCCGTCATCGGTCAACGGCTGATGCCGATCCTCGTCCAGGATTTCCTCCAACCCGCTGCCCACCGCCATGGCCTCGGCCAACGAGGTCACGCCCGTTAGTGCCAGGTCGATGGCGCTCTGCGCCAGCGGCACGTAACCGTCTTTCGCGCGCGCCGCGCGGATAAAGCCGTCCAGATCGCCACGACGAATGCACTCCGCCAGCGCCCGGTCGATTTCCAGCAGCTCGTACACCGCCACCCGGCCGCGATAGCCGGACAGGTTGCAATACGTGCAGCCTGAGCCTGCAATGAATTTCTGCTTCTCGGGAACGAGCTGCGGGCGGCAGGCCGCGAGCCAGGCGAGCTGGTTGGGCGTGGGTTGCACCGGTTGCGCGCAATCGGCGCAAACGCGACGCACCAGGCGTTGCGCCACCACGCCGTGCAGGGCGGCGGCGATCATGTAACCGGGCGCGCCCATGTCGAGCAGGCGGTTCACGGTGGCCACGGCATTGATGGTATGCAGGGTGGAGAACACGAAATGACCGGTCATGGCGCCGCGCAACGCGATTTCCACGGTCTCGCGATCGCGGATTTCGCCGACCAGGATGATGTCCGGGTCCTGGCGCAGCGCCGTGCGCAGGACGCGCGCGAAATCCAGGCCGATCTTGGAGGCCACCTGCACCTGGGTGATGCGATCCAACCGGTACTCGACCGGATCTTCCACGGTGATGACCTTCACGCCGGGCTGGTTGATGTGGTTGAGCGCGGCATACAGCGTGGTGGTCTTGCCGCTGCCGGTGGGCCCGGTGACCAGCATCATGCCGGCGCTACGTTCCACCAGATGCCGGAAGCGCTGCTCGGTCTGCGCCGGCATGCCGAGCTGCTCCAGGGACAGCATGGCGGAGTTCTGATTCAGCAGGCGCATCACCACGGATTCGCCGTGGGTGGTCGGCATGGTGGCCAGGCGCACATCGATGCCGGCATCACGCACGCGCACCGAGAAGCGACCGTCCTGTGGCAGGCGTTTTTCCGCGATGTCCAGCCCGCACATGAGCTTCAGGCGCGTCACCAGCGCGCCCGCCACACGCTTGCCCTCGATCACCTGCTCCTGTAGCACGCCGTCGACGCGCAGCCGGATGCGCAGCTTGTCATCGCCCGGCTCGATGTGGATGTCCGAGGCGCGCGCCTGCACCGCGTCCTGGAACATGGTCTGCAAGAGCTTGAGCACCGGCGCATCGGGGGAGCCCTCGTCGGCGACGAGATTCTCCAGGTCGACATCGCCTTCCTTCAGCTCATCGCGCACCGCCTCGGCCAGCGAGGCGATCTCGTCGGTCTGGCGATACACCAGGTCGACGGTGCGCAGGAATTCGGTCTCGCCCACCAGCGCCAGCCGGATCGGCAGGCGGAGCTTGGCCTGCAATTCATCGTAGGCGTGCAGATCGGAAGGATCGGCCATGCCCACCAGCAGCCCGCGCTCGTCCTGCTGCAGCACCAGCGCGCGGTAGCGCCGCGCCAGCGGCTCGGGCAGGAGCTTCACGGCCTCGCGGTCGATGCGCACCTGCTTTAAGTCGATGAACGGCACCTGCAGGTGCTTGGACAGAAATTCCAGGAGCGAGCCTTCGGCAAGAAAGCCCAAGTCCGCGAGCACGCGGCCCAGCTTGCGGCCCGAGCGCTTCTGCTCGGCCAGCGCCTGGGCGAGCTGCTCCTCGCTGATGACCTTGTTCTGGACCAGCAGTTCGCCGAGCCGGATTTTGCGACGCACGTTCATGGAGCGACGATGCGCCTCAACGCAGGCCCGCGACGGCTTTGGGGTCCAGCGTCACCGCCCGGTCGAGGGGCTCGGCGGCCAGCTTCTGCCATTGCTCATCCGTAGTAACCACCAGCGGCCGCATCAGGATCACGAGCTCAGTGCGCACCTCGCTGCGCCGCTGGCTCTTGAACAGGTTGCCCAGGCCCGGAATGTCGCCCAGGAGCGGCGTGCGGTAGTCCTGGTAGCTGCGTGTGGTGCGCATCAACCCACCGATGACGATGAGCTGGCCGCTGGCGGCCTTGACTACGCTGTCGGATTCACGCACCTGGCTGTAGGCCAGCGGCAGCGAATCCGTGACTCCCGCCACGGTGAGCTGCTTGATCTTCTCGGTCACGTCGCTCACCGTGGGATGGATGTGCATGATGACCTCGCCGTCATCGGCAATCTGCGGCGTCACGTCCAGCGCGATGCCGCTGAAGAAGGGCGCGAGCGACACGTCGCGATTGGTGGCCGAGGCCGTGCCCACCACGGTGTTGCTGGAAACGCCGGTGACGAAGTATTCGTCGGAGCCCGCCTTGATGACAGCCTTCTGGTTGTTCAACGCCGAGACACGCGGACTGGACAGCACGCGGGTCTTGCCCTGGGTACCCAGCAGTTCGATGAAGGCGCTGAAATCCGCAGTCTTGAGCGCCAGCGAGAACGCGCCGCCCAGGGTGTTGGTAACCACGTTGCCGAGGTTGCCCAGCGTGACCGACTGCGAAGGCTGACTGAACAGATCGGTGCTGCCGAAGCCGCTCTGCGGTCCGGTCTGCGCGCCGTTGAACAGGCTCTTGCCGTCGTGACCGAGCAGCGACCAATTGATGCCTGCCTGGAAGCCGTCGGACAGCTCCACTTCCAGGATCTTGGTCTCCAGGATCACCTGGCGGGTGACGATGCTCTGCATCTGCTGCAGATATTGCTGCACGTCGCGCAGCTCGCGCGAGGTGGCGCGCACCGCCACCATGCCGGATTGCGCGTTGATGACGACGGCGCGACCTCCATCGGGCGGAATCAATCCGTGCAGACTCGCCTCCAGTTCACGCCAGAAGTCCGAGGACGAGCGCGTGGAAATGCTGGTACCGGTGATTTCCTTCACC
>JAFEGC010000275.1 GCA_018240265.1 Pseudomonadota bacterium
CCACACCATCGACGCTGACGCCGAGCTTGCCCAGCGTACGTTGAAAGGTCGGAACCACGGCGAACACGCCGATCGAGCCGGTGACGGTGGTGGGACTGGCGAATATCTGATTGGCGGCGGCAGCGATGTAGTAGCCGCCGGAGGCGGCGTAGCTGCTCATCGACACTACGACCGGCTTGCCCGCCTGGCGCAGGGCCTGCACCTCGCGCAGAATTTGCTCCGAGGCGAACATGCTGCCGCCGGGGCTGTCCACGCGCAGCACCACGGCCTTGATGGACTCATTGTAGCGCGCATCGCGCAGCAGGTCGGAAGTGCTGTCGCCGCCGATGTTGCCCGGCGCCTGGTGTCCGTCCAGGATGTCGCCCGAGGCGACCACGATGCCCACGTGCGCATCGGTGGAGGGTCTTAGCTTGCGCTTGGCGCGCACCACCTGCAGGTACTCGTTCATCGGCACCTGGTTGAACGAGTGGCTGGAACGATCCTCGCCCACCAGGGTCTTCAGCTCGTCGGCGAGCTGGCGCCGGCTTTTCAGCGCGGTGACCAGGCCACGCTGCAGGGCGAGCTTGGCCGCATCGCCACGGGCCGCGGCCAGCGCCGCCGGCGCCTGCAGCACGTAGTCGTTCACCGCGCCGGGCGGGAGCGATCGGGCCCGCGTCACGTCCTGCTGGTAGGCATTCCACAGCGCTCCCAGCCAGACGGCGGTTTCCTCGCGCTCGGTGGCCGACATATCGTTGCGGGAGAACTGGTCGGTGAAGCTCTTGTAGGTACCGACGCGGAACACGTTGATGTCCACGCCAAGTTTGTCCACCGCCTCCTTGAGAAACGTGCGGTAGTAGCTGAAGCCGTCGATATAAACGAGGCCCAGCGGGTCGAGGTAGATTTCGCTGGCCTGCGCGGCCAGGTAGTACTGCGCCTGGTCGAAGGAGTCGCCCAGGGCCACCACGCGCTTGCCCGAGGCGCGAAAATCGCGCAGTGCCGCGCCCAACTCCTGAAGCTTCGACAAGCCGCCGCCGCTCATGGAGTGGGTGTCCAGCACGATCAACTTGATGCGCCCATCGTCCTTGGCCGCGCTGATGGCATCGAGCAGATCGGGCAGCAATGTTTCGGGCGCGGGCCCGCCGGTTGCCTGGCCGATGGCGCGGCGCACCGGATCGGTGGACAGTTGCTCCACCAACTGGCCTTCCGGCGCCAACACCAGTGCGGCCGTGGCCGGAAGCTTGGGCACCGCGCTGTGCAGCAGCGCCAGGAGGAAGCCGAAGATGACCAGCAGCAGCAACAGGTGCAGCGCTTTGCGGACGCCGTCCAGGATCCGCCACACCAGGCCCAGCAGGCTCGACAGCGTCGCGCCCAGCGCCACTCGAATCAGACCTTTTCTTCGATTCGAGCCGCTTTGCCGGAACGCTCACGCAGGTAGTACAGCTTGGCTCGCCGCACGTTGCCGCGCCGCTTGACGCTGACTTCGCTGATGGCGGGACTGTGGGTCTGGAACACACGCTCCACACCCTCGCCGTGCGAGATCTTGCGCACCGTGAAGGAGGAGTTCAGGCCGCGGTTCTTGATGGCGATGACCACGCCCTCGTAGGCCTGCACGCGCTCGCGGTCGCCCTCGACCACCTTCACCTGCACCACCACCGTGTCCCCGGGGGAAAAGGCCGGGAGCTTGGCCTGCGCCCGCTCCGCGTTGAGCTCCTGAATGATCTTGTTCATCGTCCTACCCATCCTCGCTAATGCCGGCGGCCGCTCAATCGCAGCCTGCCTTGAATTCCTCGAGCAGCGCCCGCTCGTCCGCGCTCAACCCGCGCCGCCGCAGCAGGTCGGGCCGCCGCCGCCAGGTGCGTCCCAGCGCCTGGCGCAGGCGCCAGCGGCGGATGGCGGCGTGATCGCCCGACAGCAGCACCGGTGGCACCTGCAGGCCGTCAATCTGCTCCGGCCGGGTGTAATGCGGCCAGTCCAGGAGCGAATCGTTGTGCGACTCCTCCTGCGCCGATTCCGGCGAACCCAGCGTCCCCGGCAGGAGCCGCGCGATCGCGTCGATCACTACCAGGGCCGGCAGCTCGCCGCCCGACAGCACAAAATCTCCGATCGACCAGCTGGCGTCGATCTCCGTGTCCAGCAACCGCTGGTCCACGCCCTCGTAGCGCCCGGCCACCAGTACCAGGCCGGGCCAGGCCAGCGCCGCTCGAGCCGTGGCCGTCTCGAACCGCTCCCCGTCCGCGCCCAGGTACACCCGTGGGCTGCCCGCCGGCACCCGCTCTCGCGCGTGGCGCACGGCGCTGCGCAGCGGTTCGACTTTCAACACCATACCCGGGCCGCCGCCGTAAGGCCGGTCATCCACCGTGCGATGCGCGTCTGTGGCGAAATCGCGCGGATCGATACATTCCACCTGCACCGTGCCCTGCGTCAGCGCCCGACCCACCACACCATATTGCAGCGCATCGCGCACCATGGCCGGAAACAGCGTCACCACCGCGATACGCACACTCAAGCCCAGTCCACCACCAACTGCCGTGCCGCGACATCGACGCGGCGCAGGATCGAGGGCACCGCCGGAATCAACATCCGCCGCGGCCCGGTCACCATCATCAGCGCGTGCGCCGGACTGTCCACGAAATACTCCAGCGTCCCCAGCACCTGGCCCGCAAGGTCGCGCACCTCGAAGCCGATGAGGTCGGCGCGAAAAAACTCGCCCGCGCGTGGTGCCGGCAGTTCATCCCGCAGCACACACACCCTCGCGCCGCGCAAGCGGCCCGCGGCCTCGCGATCGTCCACGCCCGCCAGCTTCACCGTGAGCTGGCCGGCGGAGCGGCCCAGATCCAGCACCGTGAAACGCTCGCAGCCCGCGCCGCCCACGATGCTCCAGACCGGAAATTCGAATAAGCGCTCGGGCGGGTCGATGTGCGACCGGACCTTCACCCAACCCCGCACCCCGAAGGGCGCGCCGATCGTTGCCAACTCGATGAGCGCCGGAGCCTTGTCGCTCGTGTCGCCCATCCAGCCGGCGAAAAAAGCTTAAGCCGCTTGCTTGCGGTAGGTGGTGACCAGCTGCTTGACGCGGTCGGACAGGTGCGCGCCCTGCTTCACCCAATGATCGATGCGCGCCAGTTCCAAGCGCAGCTTGATCTCGGCGCCGCGGGCCACGGGGTTGAAAATACCCACGCTTTCCAGGCTAGTGCCGCCCTGCCGCTTGCGGCTGTCGGTCACCACCACGTGATAGAAAGGGGTCTTCTTGCCGCCCCGGCGGGTCAAGCGAATCGTCACCATCTTTGCGTACCCAAACGTTAACGAGCCGCGAATTCTATTGGAAAACAATGCACTTGCGCAAATTTACTGGCGGAACCCCGGCGGCAGACGACCGGCCATGCCGCGCAGCATGTTTTTCATCATCCCGCCCTTCATGAACTTCTTCATGGTCTTTTGCATCTGGTCGAACTGCTTCAGCAGCCGGTTGACCTCGGCGAGCTGCACGCCGGCGCCGTTGGCGATGCGGCGCTTGCGGGAATTGTCGATGACGTCGGGGCGGCGCCGTTCGCGGGGCGTCATCGAGTCGATGATGCCCATCTGCCGGCGCAGGGTTTTCTCGTTGACCGAGGCAGCGGCCGCCGCGGCATTGGCCTGCAGGTGCGCGGGGAGCTTCTCCAGGAGCGAGGACATGCCACCCATCTGGCCGATCTGCGCCAGCTGGTCGCGCAGGTCGGATAGGTCGAAGGACTTGCCCTTCTGCAGCTTGCGCGCGAGCTTGTCGGCCTTTTCCAGGTCGGCCTTTTCCTGCACCTGCTCGACCAGCGAGAGCACATCGCCCATCCCCAGGATGCGCGAGGCGATGCGCTCGGGCTGGAACAGCTCCAACGCCTCGGTCTTCTCGCCGGTGCCGATGAACAGAATGGGCTTGCCGGTGACCTGCCGCACCGACAGCGCCGCGCCGCCGCGGGC
>JAFEGC010000276.1 GCA_018240265.1 Pseudomonadota bacterium
GGTGGCGGCGGCGCTGCGGCGCCGGCGGCAGATGCATGGCGCGCTGGATTTCGACACCGCGCCGGACCGCGCCATCTTCGACAACGGCCTGCTGGTGGACCTACAGCCCGACCCGAAGAATCGCGCGCAGAATCTCATCGAAGATCTGATGATCGCCGCCAACGGCGTGAGTGCGCGGTTCCTGGCCGCCAAGGGCCTGCCGGCCATCCGCCGCGTGCTGGGCGTGCCGAAGCGCTGGGATCGCATCGTCTCGCTGGCGCGCGACCTGGGCGAGACGCTGCCCACGGAACCCGATGCCGCCGCGCTGAACGTATTCCTGACGCACCGGCGCGCCGCCGACCCGGCCCGCTTTGCCGACCTGTCGCTGTCGGTGATCAAGCTGTTGGGCTCGGGCGAGTACGCCATGGAAATGCCGGGCGAACGCGGCGGCGGCCACTTCGGCCTCGCGGTGCGCGATTACACCCACTCCACCGCGCCGAATCGGCGCTTTCCGGATCTGATCACCCAGCGCCTGCTGAAAGCCGCTCTCGCCGATCGACCCGGCCCCTATGGCATGACCGATCTGCAACTGCTGGCCACGCATTGCACCGAGCAGGAAGATGCCGCCGCCAAGGTGGAGCGGCAGGTGCGCAAGTCCGCGGCGGCCATGTTGCTGGCCTCGCGCATCGGCGAGTCCTTCGATGGCATCGTCACCGGCGCCTCGGACAAGGGCACCTGGGTGAGGATCGAGCGACCGGCCGTCGAAGGACGCTTGACGCATGGATTCGAAGGTGCGGACGTGGGTGATCACATCCGCGTGCGGCTGCTGCACACCAATGCCGAACGCGGCTTCATCGATTTTGCACGCTAGCGTTGAACCGGATACTTCCATGAACGACCAGCCCAATGCGGCGCACGTGGCCTATCTCGATGAGATGTTCCTGGCCAGCGACGAGGCGCGACCCTTACGCATCCTGTCGGAGTACCTGGACCCGCTGCAGGCATTACGGCGCGCGCACATCCGCAACACCATCGTGTTCTTCGGCTCGGCCCGCATTACCGATCAAGGTCCCATGGGCCGCTACTACCGCGAAGCGCGGGAATTGTCGCGCCTGATCACGCAATGGGCCAAGGAGCTGCCCTCCTCCTCGCATCATTTCGTGGTGTGCTCCGGCGGCGGTGGCGGCATCATGGAAGCGGCCAATCGCGGCGCCGCCGATGCCGGCGGCCGCAGCATCGGACTGAACATCAGCCTGCCGCATGAGCAGCGCCCGAATGCGTACGTGACGCCGGAGCTGACCTTCGAGTTTCACTACTTCTTCATGCGCAAGCTGTGGTTCGCGCATCTGGCGCGCGCGCTGGTGGTATTCCCCGGCGGCTTCGGCACGCTGGACGAACTCACCGAAATCCTCACCCTAGCGCAGACGCGCAAGCTGGAGCGCCGCATTCCCATCCTGCTGTATGGCCACGCCTTCTGGAACGAGGTGGTGAACTTCGAGGCGCTGGTCCGACACGGCACGGTTTCGCCGCAGGACCTGCAGCTGTTCGAGTTCGTCGACCAACCGCAGGCCGCCTTCGAGCGCGTCAAGCAGCTACTGGGCGCGCCGGAAGCCGGCGACGGGCCCGCATTCACGCACTCGCGCAGGCGCGGCGCAAACGCAAACGGCGACCGCTGAGCCGGCCCGCAGCGCAGCCACGTTCAGCCGCGCAGGCGCGCCCCCGCAGCATCGTATGGCGGTTCGCGCAGCAGCCGCGCCGGACGCGCCGTGCCGATCACATCCACGCTGAAGGCACCACCCGCATCGATAGCCTCGCGGTCAAGGTAGGCCAGCGCCAGGCTCTGGCGCACATGATGACCATAGGCGCCCGAGGTCACGTAGCCCACTCGCCGCCCGCCGAGGCGGACCGGCTCGTAGCCGGTGACATCCGCTTCCGGTGAGTCGATGGCGAGCAGCGCCAGGCGCTGCGCCGGCGGCGAATCGCGATCGCGCAAGTAAGCCTCACGCCCGACGAAATCGCCCTTGTCGCAGGCAATGAAACGATCCAGGCCGCAGCTCGCCGGTGTGCAGGCGCTGGAGAATTCCAGCGACCATACACCATAGCCCTTCTCTAGCCGCAGGCTGTCCTGCGCGCGCATGCCGATGGGCTTCATACCGAAATCCGGTCCCGTCCGCATCAGTGCATCCCACAGCGCGCGTTGCTGCAAAGCCGGCACGTAGATCTCATAACCCAGCTCGCCGGTGAGCGACAGGCGCGCCACCACCGCCTGCGTGGGCCCGACGTCGAGTTCGCGGCAGGTCATGAAGGGGAACGCCGCGTTCGACACCTCCTCGTGCGTGAGTGCGGCCAGAATATCGCGCGCGCGCGGTCCGGAGAGCGAGAACCCCAGCCAGCTTTCCGACAAGTTGTCGATGCGCACGCCCGAGGGCGGCAGGTGGGCGTCGAACCAGCGCAGATGCCACTGCTGCAGATAATACGAGCCGACGATCCAGAACCGCTGCGGCCCGAGCCGGGTCACCGACAGATCACCCATGAGATGTCCGCGCCGGTTCAGCATAGGCGCCAGGCGTACCCGGCCCACCGGCGGCAGGCGGCTGGCCAGCAGATGATCCAGCCATGATTCCGCGCCCGGTCCGCCCACCTCGTAGCGCGCATACACCGAGGTGTCGAGAAGTCCCGCCGCCGCGCGCGTCGCCGCCACTTCGGCGGCCACGAATCGATCCGCATTGGAGCGACGGAGCGATGGCGTCTCGGTGAAATCCGGCTCATCCGGCGCGAAGTACTGCGGCGTCTCGGTGCCGTACACCACGCCGAAGCGGGCGCCTGCGCTCCGCTGGCAGCCATACACCGGCGTGGTCTTGAGCGGCCGGCCGGCCCACAGCTCCTCGTTCGGATAGGCGATGACGAAACGGCGCGAATAGAACTGCGCCGTCATCTCGCGCAGGTAGCGCTCGTTGCTGGCGAAGGCGCCGTAGCGCGCCACGTCCATGCCGAAGATATCGGTGCCGGGGTCGCCCTCCACCATCCAGTTTGCGAGCACGCGGCCGATGGCGCCGCCCTGCGAAAAGCCGCCCATGCAGCCGCAGGCCGCCCAGAAGTTACGTAAGGCCGGCACCGGTCCGACCAGCGGGTTGCCGTCGGGTGTGAAGGTGAAGGCGCCGTTGACCCAGCGGCGAATGCCGGCGCGCTCAAGCGTGGGAAAGCGCGCAAAGCCGATGATGAGTTCGGGGCTGATGCGATCGATCTCTTCCGGGATCAGATCCATGCCGTAATCCCAGGGCGCCCCCTCGGAGTGCCAGTGCCGGGGATCGCGCTCATACACGCCGAGCAACACACCCTTGCGTTCCTGCTGCAAGTACGTGAACCCCTCCAGATCCGTAACGCAGGGCATCTCGTCCCGGCGCGCCAGCAGCTCGGGCAGATCCTCCGTGATAAGGTAGTGGTGCTGCATGGGTGTGAGCGGCAGATCAATGCCCGCCATGCGGCCCACGCGCCGCGCCCACAGACCGCCGGCGTTGACCACGTGCTCGGCCACCACCGCTCCCTGCTCGGTCTGCAGGCGCCAGCCGCCACCCGGCAGCGCCTCGAGCGCCGTGACTCGGTTGCGCAGGATAATCTCGGCGCCGCGCTTGCGCGCCGCGATGGCAAAGGCATGCGTGGCACCGTGCGGATCGACCGCGCCCTCGTGTGGATCGAACAAGCCGCCCAGCAATCCGCTGGGATCGACGATGGGACAGTCGGCCACGATCTGCTCCGGCGTGGCAAGGCGCGCTTCGATCCCGAGCGTCTGATAGACACAGAACTCCGATTGCAGCCATTCCCAGCGCTCGGGCGTGGTGGCGAGGCTGTAGCCGCCCGGCATGTGCATGCCCACGCTTTGTCCGCTCTCGGCCTCGATTTCCTTGTACAACCGAATGGTGTAGGTCTGCAGTGCCGCGATG
>JAFEGC010000277.1 GCA_018240265.1 Pseudomonadota bacterium
AGAGCGTGGGTGCGAGCCAGAGCGGCAACGGTCTTGGCTACAGCGCCTATGGCCGCACCTACGTCCTGGGTGCGGCGTACCGGTTCTGATCTGGCCGCGGATGCGCGGCGTGGAGGCATGTCGAACGTGACGGTGGAAGAGTTCGCACTGGGGCGGGGGGCGGCGCAGATCGAGGCGGGGGGCGCCGCCCACACGGCGCGGGAAATTGCGCAGCAGCCTCAGCTGTGGCCGCAGGTGGCGCGGCTGGTGGCGGGCGATGCGCGCCTCGCCGGGTTTCTCGCGCCCTTGCGTGGCGATGCATTGCTGCGCGTGATGCTGACCGGCGCCGGCACCTCGGCCTATATCGGCGAGTGCCTGGCGCCGGCGCTGCTGCGCACTCTCGCCTGTCGTGTGGAGGCGGTGGCCACCACGGATCTGGTGGCGAACCCCGCCACCTGGCTGGCATCGCCCGCGCGCACGCTGCTGGTGTCTTTTGCCCGTTCCGGCAACAGCCCCGAAAGCGTCGCCGTGGTGGAGCTGGCCGAACAGTTGCTGGCGCGCCGCGCGCATCTCATCGTGACCTGCAACCGCGAGGGCGAGCTGTATCGGCGCGCCGCCGCCATGCGCGACACCTGCGCGCTGCTGCTGCCGCCCGCCACCAACGACCAGAGTTTCGCCATGACCTCGAGCTTCAGCTGCATGCTGCTCGCCGCCGCGATCGCGCTCGGCGTCATGCCGGCGGACGCGGGTCGCATTGCGCAGCTTGGCGAACTCGCCATGCAAGTGCTTGAGTCGTGGGATACGTTCATGCATGACCTGGTAAGCACGAAGTTCGAGCGCGTCGTGTACCTGGGCAGCAACGAGCTCAAGGGCCTGGCGCGCGAGGCCTCGCTCAAGATGCTGGAGCTCACCGACGGGCAGGTGGTGTCGATGGCCGACTCGCCGCTAGGTTTGCGTCACGGCCCGAAGACCATGTTGAACGCTCGCACGCTGGTGGTTCTCTTTCTGAGCAACGATGCATACACGCGCCGTTACGAGTTGGACCTGCTGCAGGAACTGCGCCGCGATGCGGTGGCGGGACGAGTGGTGGCGCTGTCGAATCGCACCGACCTGCCGCCGCATGCCGATACGCGTGTGCTGGCCGGCGCGGATTCCTGCCGGCTCAGCGATCTGGAACTGTGCCTGCCCTATGTGGTATTCGCGCAATCACTCGCCATGCTGCGCTCCCTGTCGCTGGGGCTCTCGCCCGACCGCCCCAATGTCGCGGGCACGGTGAATCGCGTGGTGCAGGGCGTATCCATCTATCCCTTCGGTTCGGCGCGGTGAACGCTTATCTCGGCGTCGACGGTGGCGGCAGCAAGACGCGTTTCCTGCTTATCGACGGCTCGGGGCGCATTCTCGCCGCCCACGAGGAAGGGTCGGCTTACTACCTCGAGATCGGCATGCCGGCGCTGGTGGCCATGTTGTCGCGCGGCATCGCGGCCGTGCTCGCGCGCGGCGGCCTGCGCGCGCAGGAATTGACGTTCGCCTTTCTTGGCTTGCCGGCCTATGGCGAGGACCGCCTGCTGTTGCCCGAACTCGATGCGGCGCCCGCCGTCGCGCTGCCGTCGGGCCGATATCGCTGCGGCAATGACATGATCTGCGGCTGGGCCGGCGCGCTCGCCGGCGAGAACGGCATCAACGTCGTCGCCGGCACCGGCTCCATCGCCTACGGTGAGTACGCAGGGCGCAGCGCCCGCGCGGGTGGCTGGGGCGAGCTGTTCAGCGACGAAGGCTCCGCCTATTGGATCGCGCGCGAGGGCCTGCGCCTGTTCTCGCGCATGAGCGATGGCCGCACGCCGCGCGGTCCGCTGCACGCGCTGATGCGGCGGCATTTCGGCTTGAGCGAGGATCTGGAACTGTGCGCGGCCATCAACGGCAAGGATGCCGCGCAGCGCAGCCGTTTTGCGCAGCTCGCAAAATTAGTCGCGCAGGCGGCGATGGATGGCGATGCGGAAGGCCGCGCGCTGTTCACCCGGGCCGCCACGGAACTCGCCGACATCGTGCACGCCGTGCGCCTGAATCTCGGCGTGCCGCCGCCGGTGGAACTATCCGTGTCCTGCTCCGGCGGGTTGTTCGAGCTGCGCGAGCTGCTGCTGGCGCCCTTCGATGCGGCGCTGGCGCGCCAGCAGAGCCGTTACCGCCGAGTGCCGGCGCGGCTGTCACCCGAGGCGGGCGCGGCCTTGTATGCGGCGAAGCTGGGCGGAGCTTCATTGGATGCGCGCGCGATCGCGACGTTGGGCGTGAGCGCGCAATCGCTGCCGGGGGAAACGATCTGACGGTTGCGCCGCCTTCCCCCGCGCACGCCGGTCGATGAATTGCACTACACTCATCTGCCACATCGGTGGATTGGCAGGGGAGTGCGGCATGTTGCGATCCTTCATCAAGGCCGGCCTGGGCGCGACGTTCATCGGTGCCGCCTGGGCCGCATCGTTCGCGGTGGCCGCTCCGGCGCCAGATGCCGCGCCGACAACGGCCGCCGTGCCTGAGAACGCCACGCCGGCTGCGACGCCATCTCCGGATGCCGTGCAGCTCGCCGCGATGAGCGCCCGTTTCGCGCCGGTGGACATCACCGTGGACCTCTCGGAGTTGCCGGACAACGAGAAAGGCGCGCTGGCGGATCTGGTGCAGGCGGCGCGTATCATCGACGGCATTTTCCTTACCCAGGTCGCACCCGAGAATGCCGCGTGGCTGGTGCGGCTCGCGGGCGATGTCTCCGAACTCGGCCGGGCGCGGCTCAGCTACTTCGTGCTGAACAAGCAGCCCTGGTCGGGCCTGGATCATGACCGGGCCTTCATTCCCGGCGTGGGCGAAAAACCCGAGGGCGCCAATTTCTATCCGCCGGATGCGGACAAGGCATCGGTGCAGTCCTGGTTCGCCTCGCTCACCGTAGCGCAGCGCGAGACGGCCACCGGTTTCTTCACCACCATCCGCCGCGGGCCGGACGGCGCGTTCATGGCCGTTCCCTACAGCGTCGAATATCAGGGCGCGCTGCAACGTGCCGCGCAAAGCTTGCGGGCGGCCGCCGCCAAGACCCGTCAGGCATCGCTGCGCGCGTTTTTGCTCCAGCGCGCGGCGGCTTTCGGCTCGAATGACTACTACGCCAGCGACATGGCCTGGATGGATCTGGATGCCAGCATCGAACCCACCATCGGTCCCTACGAGGTGTACGAGGATCGCTGGTTCAACTACAAGGCGGCATTCGAGGCCTTTATCACCGTCAACGATGCGAAGGAGAGCGAGAAGCTGGTTCGCTTTGCCTCGAAGCTGCAGACTCTGGAGGATCGCCTGCCCATCGATGCAAAATATCGCAACAAGCTGGGCGGCGCGGCGCCGATCCGCGTGGTCAACGTGGTGTTTGCCGCCGGTGATGGCAACCATGGCGTGCAGACCGCGGCATTCAATCTGCCCAATGATGAACGGGTGGTGGCGGCCAAGGGCTCCAAGCGGGTGATGCTCAAGAATTTCCAGCGCGCCAAGTTCGAGCAGGTGCTGGTGCCGGCCTCGAAACTCACCCTGGCCGCGGCCGATCAGCCGCTGGTGGCCTTCGAGCCGTTTTTCACCCACATCCTCATGCACGAGCTGATGCACGGCCTCGGGCCGCAGACCATTAGCGTGCAGGGCCGGGCGAGCACGGTGCGCCAGGAGCTCAAAGAACTGAATGGTCCACTGGAGGAGGCGAAGGCGGACATCTCCGGCCTATGGGCGCTGCAGCAGCTCATGAACGATGGCGTGCTGCCCAAGAACGATGAGCGTGCCACGTACGTGACCTTCCTCGCCTCGGCGTTCCGCACGCTGCGTTTCGGTCTCACCGAGGCGCATGCCAAGGGCATGGCGCTGCAGCTCAACTATCTGCTGGATGCCGGCGCGGTGCGCGCGCAGGCCGATGGCACGTT
>JAFEGC010000278.1 GCA_018240265.1 Pseudomonadota bacterium
GCAACCGTCGCTGTTCTCCCACTCTCCTCGGCCCCTACACCATCAGTTGGGGCAAATGAAAAGAATGCTCGTCAACGCAACTCAGGAAGAAGAGTTGCGCGTAGCCTTGGTCGACGGCCAGAAACTCTATGACCTGTCGATCGAAATCTCTTCCAGGGAACAGAAAAAATCCAATATCTATAAAGGCCGAATCACACGCGTCGAGCCCAGTCTCGAGGCCGCGTTCGTCGACTATGGCGCACAGCGCCATGGCTTCTTGCCGCTGAAGGAAATCGCCAAGGAGTACTTCCGCACCCAGGTGCCTTCCAGCGGCAAGCCCAGCATGCGCGACCTGATCCAGGAAGGTCAGGAACTCATCGTCCAGGTCGAGAAGGAGGAACGCGGTAACAAGGGCGCGGCGCTGACCACCTTCATCAGCCTGGCGGGACGCTTCCTGGTGCTCATGCCGAACAATCCGCACGCTGGCGGCGTTTCGCGCCGCATCGAGGGCGAGGACCGCGACCAGATGCGCGAGGCGATGAGCGAACTGCAGATTCCCGACGGCATGGGTGCCATCGTACGCACCGCCGGCGTGGGTCGTAGCGCGGAGGAGCTGCAGTGGGACTTCGACAACCTGCGCGGTGCCTGGGATGCCATCCTCAAGGCCAGCGAAGGCCGGCCAGCGCCGTTCCTGATCTTCCAGGAAAGCGACGCGGTGACCCGCGGCCTGCGCGATTACTTCTCGGACGACGTGGGTGAATGTCTCATCGACCAGGCCGAAGCGTTCCAGAAGGCGCAGGAGTACATGCAGCGGTTCATGCCGCCGGATGCGCAGCGCAAGCTGAAGCAATACCAGGATCCGGTGCCGCTGTTCACGCGCTACCAGATCGAGAGCCAGATCGAGTCGGCCTACTCGCACAAGGTCAATCTGCCCTCCGGCGGAAGCCTGGTCATCGATCACACCGAAGCGCTGGTGTCGATCGACATCAACTCGGCACGCAGCACGCGCGGCGGTGACATCGAGGCCACCGCGCTCAACACCAACCTGGAAGCGGCCGACGAAGTGGCGCGGCAGCTGCGCCTGCGCGATCTCGGCGGCCTGATCGTCATCGACTTCATCGACATGGAATCCACTCGCAACCAGCGCGCGGTAGAGGATCGGTTGCGCGACGCAGTGCGCATGGATCGTGCGCGCATCCAGCTCGGCCGGCTGTCGCGTTTCGGCCTGATGGAACTGTCACGGCAGCGCCTGCGGCCAGCACTGAGCGAGACCACGCACATCAACTGCCCGCGCTGCAACGGCATGGGCACGATCCGCAGCGTCGAATCCATGGCATTGGCCATCCTGCGCCTGATCGGCGAAGAGGCACGCAAGGAACGTACCGGCCGGGTAATCGCGCAGCTGCCCATCGACGTCTCCACCTATCTCATGAACGAGAAGCGCGAGGCGCTGCGCCAGATCGAGGACCGTGACCAGGTCTCGATCATCATCGTACCCAACCCGCACATGCACACGCCGGCCTACACGCTGCGCCGCGTCCGCCAGGACGAGAAGGACCTGCCGGAAAACAACGCAGTCAGCTACCAGATTCCGGAAACCCCGGTCATCGACGACAGCGAGGTCGGCAATCGCGACAAGAAGCCAATCGGTGAAGCGGCCCTGGTACCGAGCATCATGCCCTCGGCTACACCCATGCCGACGCCGGCGCCGGCCGAGCCGCTGGCGGCCGCGGCACCGGCGCCTGCGCCCCCCGTGGGCATCTTCGTCAAGTTGTGGCGTTTCTTTTTCGGCACCGGCGCCCCCGAGGCAACATTACCGGAACGCGCAGTACGCCGCGACCACCCGCAGAGCCGGGGCGAAAACCGCGCGCGCGGCGACCGCGACCACCATCGAGGCCGGGACCGAGATCGCAACGATCGGAGTCGTGACCGCTCCAGGGACGGCCGCCACGATGCCCAAGGGGAGCGCGGACGTGAGGGACGGCGCGACGGTTCGCGTGAAGGCGGACGCGATACGCAGCGCGATGTGCGTCGCGACGAGTCACGTCGCGACCATCGCCACCGGCAGGAGCCGCGTGGCGGAGCCGAGCGTGGACCGGGAGCGGCCGGCCCGGCGACGCCGGGCGCCGCTACGTCGGGCCGGACGGAAGGCGCAGGTGGCGAGAACGCCGCGCGCAACGCGGGGGAGCACGGTGAGCGGACCGAACGCGGCGAACGCAGCGGTGGCGAGCGCGGGGGCCGTGGACGGCGGCGGCGCGGCCGTGGCAGACGCGATGGTGGCAATGGCGCGAACGCAAGCGGCGGTGAAGCGACGGAGCAGGCACGCGCCGGGGGTGCGGAGTCCACAACCGGTGAACTGCCCTTCGCCGAATCGTCGGGGTCGTCGGTGGCGGCAACACCGGCACCCTCATCGGCGCCGGCGGCTGCACCCTCGCCCACGGCACCGCGCACGCCCGCACCGGCGGAGCCGCGTCTCGTGGAAAACTCGCGCCCGGAAGTTGCCTCCACCGCCAAGTACGTGGTGTGGTCGTCGGATTCGTCCTCCGACAGTACTCGCGACGAACGTTGAAACATCCGTCGTTCCGGCCAGGTCAACCCGCCTGGCCGGAACCGGCCTTCACCTGCGATGCATGGACAATAGACGCACACGGATCAGCGCGCTGACCGCCAGGAGCGAGAACAGCAGGCCGCGCAGCCCGCCCACCGCGAGCGCGGACAGGATGAACGATGGAGATCTGCCGTAGCGGTCTCTCAGCCAGGTGAGCTTGACCGACACGGCGCAGAACAGCAGCGCCGCGACGACGTAAACCAGCATCCACCGCCGCCGCGCGTGCTGGTCCAGCGCGCGCGCAGGATGGACCGGCGCACCGGCCGCCGGACGCATGTCACGCCACAGCAGATAGATCACCAGTGCCAGACCCAGCACGGAACTTGCGTGCTGGGCGATCTGAAACGCCGGCATGGGTCGGCCGGCGATATCCAGCGGGTCTTCGAGCGCGGGGAACAGGCGCGCGCCGCGAGTGCCGGGGTGCGTGAAGGCATCCCAGGCCAGATGCGTGACGGCGCCGGCGAGGATTCCCACCGCCGCGATCAACCATTGAACCGGCCGCAGGATGGGATCGGGCCGCGCCAGCTCGCGACTGCGCCAGTACGCTGCATCCGGCAACACCTCCCAGGCCGCGGGCTTGACCACGTACTCGAACAACCAGTAGCTCGCCAGACCAATCGGCAGACAGAAGGCGAACAACCCGACGATGCTGTGCGATTGCACCCTTGCCACTTGCCAGGGCAACAGAAAGGCGAAGTCCGGCACCATGGCGCCGATGACCACCGCCGACAGCATGCGCCAACGGTTCAGAATCCTGGCGAACGGCAACACTACCGCGGCATGGGAAATCGTGAAGGGCATCGGTCCGCCGCCCTCAACCCGCCGCGTGATTCAGCAGACCGCGGCCGGCTTCGAAGCACAGATCCAGCACGGTCTCGAATCCCTGTTCGCCGTCGAAGTACGGATCCGGCACCTCACGCTGCTTCAGTTGCGGTGCGTAATCAAGGAACAGACCCAGCATCGCGCCGGCGGATGCCGGCCGCAGTCCCTGCAAGGCCCGAAGATTGGCATGGTCCATGCCCAGGATCAGGTCGAATCGATGGAAGTCCTCGGCGCACACCTGGCGCGCGCGCAGCGCGCTCAGATCGATGCCGCGCCGGCGCGCCGCGCGCTGGCTGCGCTCGTCGGGCGCCTCCCCCAGGTGATAATTGCCGGTGCCCGCCGAATCCAGATGCCATTGCCGACCCACGCCCGCCTCCCGCGCCAGATGGCGCACCACGCCTTCGGCCGTGGGGCTGCGGCAAATGTTCCCCAGACACACAAACAACACTCGCATCAGGCTATCTTAGCAACGCCGATGATCAATTCCTGCTTCCTT
>JAFEGC010000279.1 GCA_018240265.1 Pseudomonadota bacterium
GGCCTGCAGCGCGTACTCGTATACCCAGCCGACGCCGGTGGCGTCTGGACCCATTGTCGGGGTCACGCCCTTGGGGAGGCGGCTCGCGGCGGAATTCAAATACTCGAGCACGCGCGACCTTGCCCAGTAGATGTCGGTACCGTCCTCGAAGATGACGTAGACGAACGAAGTACCAAAGTTCGAAAATCCACGAACCACCTTGGTGCGAGGCACGCTCAGCATCGCCGTCGAGAGCGGATAAGTAACCTGGTCCTCGACGACCTGCGGGCCCTGCCCTGGGAACTGCGTGTACAGGATGACTTGAACATCGGACAAATCCGGGATCGCATCGAGCGGTGTTCGAAGCACCGCATAGATGCCGGCTGCGAGCACGCAGGCGGTTGCGAAAAAGACCGCCAGGACGTGCTTGAGACACCAGTTGATCAACCGATTCAGCATGGTCAGACTCCTTCCCGCGAATTGCCACCATGCTGGACGGGGGCCCGAAGCAGGCCGCGCAGACTGCTTTCAGAGTCGATCAAGAAGTTGCCGTCGACCACCACCCGCTCTCCCTCGGACAGGCCGCGAGTGATTTCCGTGTAGTGTTCGCCGCGCACTCCGATGTCGACTGCGCGAGGTTCGAAGCGCCCGTCGCCAAGATCGACCAGCACGAGCTGACGGGCTCCGGTTTCGAGGATCGCTGTGCCCGGAACGGCCAGTGCGGGCCTCGCTTCGGGGCTGTCAACGATCAGCGTTCCGAACATTCCCGGCTTCAGCGTCCGGTCCGGATTCGCGACCCGGACGCGCAATTCCGCCGTCCGCGTCGCCGACTTGAGAACGGGGGCGAGGAATTCAACCTTGCCGATTCGTGTCCGGTCGCGTTCTCCGACGAGCACAACCCGGACCGACTGTCCAACCCGGACATCCGGCAGGTCCTGCTCGAACACCGCCCCAACGACCCAAACCGTCGACAAATCGGCGACTTGATACAGTGATTCCCCGACCGCAAACCTTCCTCCAACCCTCGCAGTCTTCTCGATGACGACGCCGTCGGTCTTCGCGCGCAGCATGACGCTTCGAGTTCGCGCGGGCTGCGAGAGCGCGCTGTCGATGTCGGCGTCGGTGAGATCCCAGCGATGCAGGCGCTCGCGCCCTCGAGCCACCAGCTTCTCGAACCGTCCGCGTACCGTCGCATCAGCCTCTCCAGTCGCATTCGCGGCGGCGAGCGACACGCGATAATCGCCCAACGCCGATTCGAGGTCGGGACTGTACACGTCGGCGAGCGGCTGACCGCGACGGATCAAGTGGCCGGTCGAAGCGACATAGAGATGCGTAACCCATCCCTCGAACTTCGGCGCGACGGTCGACAGACGCGTTTCGTCTGCCTCCACCGTCGCGGCAATCCGGATCGCCCTGGCGATCGTGCGTTGTACGACCCTCTCGGAGCGGACGCCAAACTTCTGCAGCTGGTCCGTCGGGATGCGGACCCCGGTGGCGGTCTCCGGTTCATCAGCGTAGACAGGAACATAGTCCATGCCCATCGAGTCCTTTTTCGGCACCGGGGAGCGATCATCGAGCCCCATCGGGTTGCGGTAATACAGTATTTTCCGCGGTACCTTAGCGCCGATAGTGGCTGGCGCCTCGAGCAAAGCGCTCGGCACTGCAACTGGTTTGATGCGATTGACAATCGTGAACGCGACGGACGTCAACGCGGCACCTGCCACGACGCCAATGAGAATGTGTCGATTCATGGCTTGTCTCCTGCAGCGGCCGGCGTTTTGGCGCCGGTGAGGTAATCGATTTCGATGACTGCGCGGTTATGCGCGGTGATCGCGACCAGTCGATTGGTTTCCGCCTCATTGATCTGCGTGCGCAGTTCGATCAACTGCGTCAGATCCGATTTCGAGGACTGGTACGCCTCCTCGGCCGATGCGAGGGCTGCGCGCAGTTGCGGAAGCAGCTGGGTTCGCGCCAGCAACTCCGCGCTGCGTTCCGCTTTCACCGTGGCGAGCGCTTGCTCGATCGAGCTGCGGATGTCGTGGCGTTCACGCTCGATCATGTCCCGTGCTTCGACGCCGGCAGCCCGGGCCTCGGCGACCCGGGGTTCAAGTTTGTTCTTTCGCCATATCGGCAGATTGACCGCGAAGGTCAGGCTGACAACATCATCGCGTTTCGTCCCATCAAGCATGGCTCTGCGAATCCCGTAGCCAAGCTTGATGTCGACATCCGGATAGTACTCCCTGCGGGCCAGCGCGATGGCGGCGGCACTGCGCTCCTGCTCCGCGAGACGCGCGCGCAGTGCCGGCCGAGCATGTTCGGCGCGTTCGATCAGAGCGCCCGCAACCGCATCGGGTTCCGGTAGCAGCATGGGATCGCCCACCTCGAGCGGCGCCGACTCGTCGAAGTCCTCCAACACCATGTGGGTCAGTTCACTGCGGCGGGAGACCTCGTCGCGGTCCAGACGGACCTGGATCTGCCCGGATCGTGCCACCTGGCTTTGGGCCATCAAAACGTCAATCTGGGTTGCCTTGCCAACGGCGAAGCGTTGTTCCGCGATCTCGGCCGCCCGGCGAAGATCCTCGAGCGTGCGCCGATTGAGGCGCGCCATCGCCGCCGCAAGCTCGAGGTCGGCGTAGCCGGCGCGCACGTCGCGGCGCAGCCGATTGGCGAGCTCATCGGCCACGCTTTCTACTCCTGAAGCCTCCGCGGCCGCAAGATTGCGGCGCAGTTCCCGCTTGCCCGCATAAGGCAGGC
Source organism: Pseudomonadota bacterium (assembly GCA_018240265.1). Taxonomy (GTDB): domain Bacteria; phylum Pseudomonadota; class Gammaproteobacteria; order Steroidobacterales; family Steroidobacteraceae; genus TMP-86. Next base: position 2,734 of record JAFEGC010000279.1, read on the forward strand.
GCTGGGAGACGGCGACCATCTGCATGGTCATGTCTTCGCGCCGCAGGCTGAACGGTAGCGGAGCGTTAACGATGCCCGCTTCCAGCATCGGATCGTCCAACGCGCCAGCCGATGCGACGCGAGCGTCCGCCGCGTCCGCGCGCGCGCGCGCAGCGCGCAGCTCAGGGTTATGACGTAGCGCGTGTTCGACCAGGCGGTCAACGTCGGCCGCGATCGCCTGCGAGGTGCCGATAATGAATAGCAGATGACATACCGCCCGGATAGCCGAGCGGCTCGACCGCTGTCGCGGCTTTGAAAAAGACCCAATCATGATCCTCTCCCGCACGGCCTCGGAGAGGCAGCGCTCGATCGATGAAGGCAGACGCGCGGCCGCGGAATACCGCGGCAGGCGCCGTTATCCGTTCAGGGAGGGGAAATTGATCGGCGGTCGAAAGAGTTCGGCAGGCCGTTGGTCCGCCGGGACGGCGGCCGGTCTTGGTTCGGCCCGAAATGTAGTCAACAGAAGTGTCGGCCCCAGAGCGCTGCCGATGACGGGCAACTGCTGGCCGCATTGATCGGAACAGTGCTGAAAATGGCAGCAGCCACGACGCGTTTCCGACGGCGCAGGCGTCGATTGGACATGTCGGCCGTGGCACGAAATACCGGGCAGTCTCGAGTCTGCGTCAGGTTGCGCGACGGCATTTACCGGCCAGACCAGCGCCAGCATCGTCGCGACCTGCCACAGGGCCAACAGCATCGTGAAAGGGCGGGCGAAGGACCGGCTTAGACTCATATGGAAAGCCTAGAACAATCAAGGCCTTTAGACAACTTTGCCCGTCACAAAGTCGCGGGGAAGCATAAGGCTTCAAGCACTCGACCCGCGCACGTGCCACCAATGCGCGAGCACGCTTCGACCCAAGGAACTCCCTCCCAGCGGACCACAGGCCTCCTGCAGGAAGAATATATCGGCGGCTTCATTGGCTTCGATGAACACCGGTCCATCCGGTGTGATGGCGATGTCCAGACCCAGCGTGACGTGGGGCTGGAGACCGAGCGCCGCGCGCTCGGCGAGCTCGAGCGCTTCGCGCCACCAGGGCAGCGTGACCGAGGCGAAGGTCACACCCGTATCCGGATGAGCCGCGTACAA
>JAFEGC010000027.1 GCA_018240265.1 Pseudomonadota bacterium
CTGCCCTTCAGCACCAGCAGCAGATCACGGATCTGCTGGATGGCGCGGGCGTTCGCCTCGCTCGTCATGCTCTTCAGCACCGCGACCTCCTCGGCCTCGAGCACCGACAGCACGCGCAGCAGGCGCCGTTCCTTCCAGCCATTACGCAAATGCCGGTAATTCTCGATCAGCGCCACCATGGCGGCGGCCGGGTCCGCGGGTGGATGGGCGATGGTTTTTTCGGCCTGTGCGAACGACAGATCCAGGCTGGGCCGGATGATCGCCTCCAGGATGTTCGCCTTGGTGCCGAAGTGCTTGTACACGGTGGCCACGCCCACCTCCGCCTCGGCGGCAATCTCGTCCATGGTGGCGCGCGCATAACCCTTGTCGGCCATGACCTTCTCCGCGGCACGCACGATGGCGTCGCGACGCTCGAGCTTGCGCTGCTCACGCAGGGTAAGATTATCCTGATCTTGAGTGCTCATTATTCGGATGATTATCAATAGTATTCATATAAATACTATCACGCCATGCCGAAACTCCGCCGCCCCGGCGTGGTCGCTGCACGAGCGCCTGCCCGTGTATTCCTGTCCGCTCTACCATAGCGAACGGTTGCTCATAGCTCGAACACCTCGTCCTGACGCGGTGCGCCGGCATTCCAGCCGAGTTCACGGCCGATGCGCACGCGCAGCGCTTCCGAGGCCTCCGGTTCGCCGTGCACGATGAACACCCGTTTCGGCGGCTTTCGAAAACCGGACAGCCAGCGCATCAGCTCGCTGCTGTCACCGTGAGCCGATAGCATCGGCAACTCGACCACCTGGGCTTGGATACCGATCCACCGGCCAAACATCTTCACTTCGCGCGCCCCCTGCAACAGGCTCCGTCCACGCGTGCCGACGGCCTGATAGCCGGCGAATAGCAGGGTATTGCGGCTATCCGGACCAAACGCGGCGATGTGGTGCAGCACGCGCCCGCCGGTGGCCATGCCGCTGGCCGAGATGATGATCTTCGGATAGGCGCCGGCAGACAGATTCTTGGACTCCTCCACGTCACGAACGTAGATGGCCACCCCGCACACTTGATCGCACAGCTCACCGCTGAGACGATGATCGTCTGGAAAGCGCTTCAACAGCTCGCTGGCGCTGATTGCCATCGGGCTGTCCATGTAGAGCGGCACGTTCTTCAAGCGTCCGGTCTGCTTGAGCTTCCAGACATGGTACAGCAACTCCTGCGCGCGACCGACCGTGAAAGCGGGAATGACCACGGTTCCGCCGCGGGCAACGGTGCGCTCGACCGCGGTGCCCAGCGCCTCGGCTGGATCATCCTGGGGATGCACGCGATTGCCGTAGGTCGATTCGATCAGCACATAGTCCGCTTCGGGTACCGGCTCGGGATCGGGCATCAGCGCGTCGTTGTAGCGGCCGAGGTCGCCGGAAAAAACAACGGTGCGCCCGCCCCAGCGGATTTCCGCGGTGGCGGCACCGAGGATGTGGCCGGCCCGGCGCAGTTGGAGCGATGCGCCACAGGCCAGTTCCACGGCTCGATGCCAGGGTACGGTAACGAAGTGTTGCAGCGCTTTTTCCGCATCCAGTTTGGTGTACAGCGGTAGCGCCCGCTTGTGTTTGGAAAAACCCATGCGGTTGGCAAAATCGGCCTCCTTTTCCTGCAAGTATCCGCTGTCCTCGAGAATCAGTTCAGCCACGTCGCGGGTGGGAACGCTGCAGTGAATGCGCCCATGGAAACCCTCGTTGACCAGGCGCGGCAAGTAGCCCGAGTGGTCAAGATGGGCGTGTGTCAGCACCACCTCTCCGATTGAACCGGCCTCGATCGGCAGGGGTTTCCAGTTCAATTCGCGCAGATTCTTCAAACCTTGGAACATGCCGCAATCGAGCAGCAGGCGTCGGCCGTCGAGTTCGAGCATATGCTTGGAGCCGGTGACGGTGCCGGCGCCGCCAAGGCAGCGCAGAGTGAGCATGGGTTGATCTTAGCGGTGTCGGCGCGCGCGCGCCAAAGCCGTAAACGGTCATTTGACCATTTATTCAATAAGTTTCGATGTGCAGGCGCCCCGCCTCCAGCAGCGTCCGGCGCAGCGCCGGCCACTCGACCCCCGCGCGCTCGCAGCAGTGCTGAAAAGCTTCCAGCACTCCCGCCTCCATCGCCTTGAGACCGCAGACGTAGACGTAGCAATCCGGGTCCTGCAGCAATCGCGCCACTTTTTCCTGGCGCTCGCGGATCAGGTCCTGCACATAGTGTCGCGGCGTTTGCGGATCGCGTGAAAAGGCGAGATTGATGTCGATGAAGCTCGTGGGGAGCTTCTTGAGCGGTCCGAAATACGGCAGTTCGGCAGGCGCCCGCGCGCCGAAGAACAGCATGAGTTCGCCACCCTCCTTCATCGCGATGCGCCGGCGGCGGCGTTCGGTCATAGCGCGCATGGGCGCCGAGCCCGTTCCCGTGCACACCATCAACAGCGAGGAGCCGGGATGATTGGGCATCAGGAACGCAGAACCGTACGGACCGGTGACCTGCACCGTATCGCCCAGATTGAGATCACAGAGATAGTTCGACGCGACCCCGCCGACCGGCCGACCCTCATGATCTTCGGTGACGCGTTTGACCGTGAGCGCAAGGTTGTTGTAGCCCGGCCGCTCGCCCTCACGGGGACTGGCCACCGAGTACAACCGGATGAAATGCGACTTGCCCTGCACATCCCGCCCCGGCGGCAGGATTCCGATGGTCTGGCCTTCCAGCACCGGGAAGTGATTACCGCCGAAATCCAGCACGAGGTGGCGCACGTCGGCGCTGGCACCGGCTTCCGTGAGCCGGAAATTCCCCGTGACCTTGGCCTGGATCGGGTTCGAAACCGTGTACAGATTCACCGCCGGGGTCGCGGCGCTGGCGGGCGCCCGCACCAAGCCGCCTTCGCCCCGCCGCGCCTCCGCGGTCTGGCGTTCCACTTCTTCCGGCAACGCCGCCGTGTCGCTCACGTCAAACGCTTGCGGCACCGGCAGCGACTCCCACTCGAACTGCTCCTCGATGGGGTAGGCGCTGCCCTTGGGCACCACGCGCCAGTTGTCGATGGCCCCCGTCGGGCAGGGTGGAATACACGCGCCGCAGTCATTGCACACGTCGAACTTCACGACGTAATTGCGCGCATCATGCGTGATGGCACCGATCGGGCAGGTGGCCTCACAGGTATTGCACCGGATGCAGATCTCCGGATCGATCAGGTGCTGCCTTGCGAGCGAATTTCCTTCCGGCGGTGAAGCCATCGCGTCCATCAGTTGAAGCGCACGTACTCGAATTCCACCGGTTGACGATTGATGCCGACGGCGGGCGGTGCGATCCAGTTGGCGAACTTGCCCGGCGCGGTGACGCGACCCATCAGCGAGGTGACGAAGGCGCGATCTGCTTCGCTGGGCAACCAGTCGCGCTCGCGGCACGCCCAGCCCGCCTCATCGATCAGCTCTCCGGTCGGCGAGACCCTCACGCCCGCAAAGGTACCGATCTTGCGGTTGAAGGCCTTGTGCGGAGCGAGCAGGCGAAAGGCGATACCCGCCTTTTCGATGATCTTGTTCCAGCGTCCCACGCCGGCGACGGAATCCCTGATGTAGTCATCGCGCAGTCGCTCATTCAGCGAAGACAGCGCGCTGACCTGCTGCTCCACGATACGGCCGTCCTGCAAAATCAGGATGGGATAGGCATCGCCCTTCAGCACGTGATCATCGCCCAGCTTGGTCTCCTCGAAGCGTCCTTTGAGACCGCTGGAGAAGAACGTGGCCGCATTGGAGGACTGGTCGGCTCCGAACAGATCGATGGTCACACTGAAATGGAAATTGAGATACCGCTGGATCGTGGGCAGGTCGATGACACCGGCCGCGCGCAGGCGCGAGGCGTCAGCGGTTTTCAGCTCGTTCATCACCTGACAGGTGCGCTGGATGATGCGCCCCACACCCGCCTCGCCCACGAACATGTGGTGAGCCTCCTCGGTGAGCATGAACTTGGTGGTGCGCGCCAGCGGTTCGAAGCCCGATTCGGCCAGCGCGCAGAGCTGGAACTTGCCGTCGCGGTCGGTGAAATAGGTGAACATGAAGAACGACAACCAATCGGGCGTCTTTTCGTTGAACGCGCCCAGAATGCGCGGATTGTCGGCATCTCCCGAGCGCCGCTCGAGCAGCGCCTCGGCCTCCTCGCGGCCATCGCGGCCGAAGTAGCGGTGCAGCAGATACACCATGGCCCACAGGTGCCGGCCTTCCTCCACATTGACCTGGAACAGGTTGCGCAAATCGTAGAGCGAGGGCGCCGTCAGACCGAGGTGGCGCTGCTGCTCCACCGAGGCGGGCTCGGTATCGCCTTGCGTCACGATGATGCGGCGCAGGTTGGCGCGATGCTCGCCCGGCACCTCCTGCCACGCGGCCTCGCCCTTGTGCTCGCCGAAATTGATCTTGTAATTCGGATCGGCGGGGTTCAGGAAAATCCCCCAACGATAGTCCGGCATCTTGACGTGACCGAACTGCGCCCAGCCATCGCGATCCACGCTGACGGCGGTGCGCAGGTAGACGTCGAAATCCGTGGAGCCGTCGGGGCCCATCTCGCGCCACCAGCTCAGGAATTCCGGCTGCCAGTGCTCCAAGGCGCGTTGCAGCGTCTTGTCCTGTGCCAGATTGACGTTGTTCGGAATGCGTTCTTGATAGTCGATGCTCATGATCACCTCACACCCGTTCCCAGTCGAAGCGGGCCTTGTTTCCCGTGCCGTAGACCTTCAACGCACCATGGCTGCCCACGGCATTGGGCCGAATGAAAATCCAGTTCTGCCACGCCGACAGACGGCCGAACACGCGCGTCTGCATCGTCTCCGGTCCGCCGAATCGAAGATTGGCTTCCATGCCCGTCAGCGCATCGGGCGACAGGCTGAGGCGCTCCTCCAGCATCAACCGCACCTCATCCGCCCAGTCGATGTCATCGAGCGCGGCCGTCACCAGCCCCAGCGCCGCCGCCTCACGCGGGGTCAGGGCCTCGCCGAGGCGTGCGCGCAGCGGCTCGATGCTCGCAGCCTCGCCGTAGAAACGGCTTTCCAAACGCGACTGTCCGTCGGGCCGCGGATACGCGCCCAGGTTGAGCGCATCGAGCGTGAGCGTGGGCGCCGCCTGCTCGGCATCGGCCATGTAGGTGCGATCGGCGCACAGCGCCAACTCCAGCAAGGTTCCGGCGAAGCACGAACCGGGCTCCACCAATGCGATGAGCGTGCGCGAGCTCACCTCCAGACGCGCCAGCGTGCGCCGGAGCATGCCGGTGGTTTCGCGCACGAACCAATGCTTCGACTGCGCCTGCAACACTGCGTCCGCCTGCAGCACGAGCACGGGATCGCCCTCCGTGCGCAACACCCACAAACCCAGATCGCGGTAGTTGGTCCGCAACAGCAGGATGGCATCGTCCAGCTCGCGGGCCACCTGCAGCGGCCACCAGCGATCGCCCGCTTCCAGAATGGCGACCGGCTCCGCGGCGATGGCGCTCGCCGGCGCGCGCACCGTGAGCGTGGCGCGGCGCTGCGCCGGTTGGACCTGCACGTCGACGAATTCGTAGTGGATGCCCTTCTCGTCGACCCGGCATGAAAGCGAATGAAGCTCAACGCCCTGCCCCGCCGGCCGATCGCTCTGCGCCGCCAGCGCGGTCGCGCGCTCGGCCACGTAAGCCTTGAATTGCTGCGGCTTGACCACGGCATCCACCAGTCGCCACTCCTTGGCGCGTTCACCGCGCACGCCCTCGGTGGTGGTGCAAAAAATATCGGCGTGATCGCGCCGTACCCTACGCTTGTCGGTGAGTCGGGTGAGTCCGCCGGTGCCGGGCAGCACGCCCAGCAGCGGCACTTCCGGCAGGCTCACCGCCGAGGAACGATCGTCCACCAGCACGATCTCATCGCAGGCGAGTGCCAGCTCGTAACCACCGCCGGCCGTGGTACCGTTGCAGGCGGCGATGAACTTGAGGCCCGAGTGACGGCTGGAGTCTTCGATGCCATTGCGAGTCTCGTTGGTGAACTTGCAGAAGTTCACTTTCCACGCATGGCTGGACAATCCCAGCATGAAAATATTGGCACCGGAACAAAAGACTCGATCCTTGGCGCTGGTGACGACCACCGAGCGCACCTCGGGATGCTCGAAGCGGATGCGCTGCAGGGCATCGTACAGCTCGATGTCCACGCCCAGATCGTAGGAGTTGAGCTTGAGCTTGTAGCCGGGCGAGAGGCCACCATCCTCGGCCGTGTCCATGACCAGCGTGGCCACGGCCCCTTCGGTCCGCAGACGCCAGTGGCGATAGCGCGAGGGATCGGTCTGGTAGCTGACCCACTGCGACGATGCATTGCTCGATGACTCGTCGGCGCCGGCGGCTTGTGCCGGGTTTGCCATATTTGCTGTCCCCTGAGAGTCGATTGTGAAAAAACTACCGGCTGGCGATCGCGGCTCGCAGGCGAGCCAGCGCCGCCTCCACCGTCAACCCCGCGGTGTCGACGCAGATGTCCGCCTTCTGGTACTCGGGCTCGCGGGCCCGCAACAGGCCCTTCAATTCCTCCATGGCTTCGCTGGAGTGAGCCATGGGACGCAAATCTCCCTGCGCGATGACGCGACCCATGTGCTCATCCGGCATCGCCTTCAGCCACACGGTGAAACACCGGCCGAGCAGCAGCTCGTAGGATTCGGGTTCACCGACGATGCCGCCGCCGATGGCAATGACCGCGCGGCCGGTCTCGGTCAGAATACGCTCCAGGCAGCGCCGCTCGATGCGCCGGAAACCCGCCTGGCCATACAAGGAGAACAGCTCGCTCAACGGCAAACCCGCGTCGCGCTCGATCTCGCGATCCAGCTCGATGAACGGCACTTTCAGCTCCTGCGCGTACAGTTCGCCCAGGGTGGACTTGCCCGCGCCTCGCAGTCCGACCAGCGCGATGCGTTCGCGCCGCGCCTCGCTCTCCGGCCCCACGGCGCGTGCTAGTTTGACCAGCACTTCTTCCACGCGATGCGCTGGAACCTGCCGCATGAAACGCCGCACCAGTCGCTCGGTCAGCGCTTCCTGCTCGGAGAGCAGCAGTTCGGAAATGCTGGTGCCGAGCGCATCGGCAACCCGCCGCAACAACACGATGGAAATGTTGCCCGCGCCGGCTTCGAGCTGGCCGAGATAACGCTCGGACACATCGGCCACCACCGCCAAACGACGGCGGGTCAGTTGCGCGCGCTCCCGAAAAGAGCGTACGCGCGCGCCCAGTTGGTCGAGCAACTCATGCTCGGCACGAGCGGAGAAATCCCCAGCGGACCCCTCCTGGGTGGATAGCAACTGCATTTAGGCAATATAAATCGCCTTATGATCATCATGCAAGCATTATTTTGCTATATATATAAGCCCTAGTGGTCCTTGAGCTGCTCAAAAGCATTATCTTGCACTCACTGTCGAGGGGGAGAATGCGCAAGCGCCATGCCGGACATCAGTACCGCCGATCACAGCGTGTCGCCGCCGCGGCTGGCGATTCCTCCCCGCTACAACGCCGCGCACGATCTGATTTTCCGCAATCTGAATGCGGGTCGCGCCGGCAAGCTGGCCTACCTCGACGACTCGCGCAGCCTCACCTACGGTGAGCTCGAGCGGCGCTCCGCCGCCCTCGCCCATGCGCTGCTCGACCTGGGTATGCAGCGCGAGCAGCGCGTGCTGCTGTGTCTGCACGACACGGTGGACTTTCCCATCGCGTTTCTGGGCGCGATCCGGGCCGGCATCGTTCCCGTTCCAGTGAACACGCTGCTGACGCAGCAGGACTACGCCTTCCTCGCCAACGACTGCCGCGCCCCGGTTGCCATCGTATCCGCCGCGCTGTTGCCGCTGTTCGAAGCCGTGCGCGGCCAGATGCACACCTTGCGCCACATCATCGTCGCCGGCGGCCATGACCAGCCGTTGTCGTTGGGCGCTCTGCTCGATGGGCATGCGGCGCCGTTTGAATCCGTCGATGCCCATCCGGATGAGCCTTGTTTCTGGCTCTACTCCTCCGGCTCCACCGGCTCGCCCAAGGGAACCGTGCATTCGCATGCCAGCCCGATCCACACCGCCGAACTGTTCGGGCGCGCGATAGCCGGCTTCAATTCCGATGACCTGTGTTTCTCCGCCGCCAAACTGTTCTTCGCCTACGGTCTGGGAAACGCCCTGACCTTCCCGCTGGCGCATGGCGCCACCACGGTGCTGATGGCCGAGCGGGCCACACCCGCCGCCATTTTCGAGCGGTTCAAGCGACATCGACCCACGGTGTTCGGCGGCGTGCCGACGCTGTACGCGGCGATGCTGTCGAATCCGGAACTTGCCGATATGGATGCGCGGCGCCTGCGTCTGTGCCTGTCGGCGGGCGAGCCTCTGCCCGCTGCCATCGGCCAGCGCTGGCACAGCCGTTTCGGCGTGGACATCCTCGATGGCATCGGCTCCACCGAGATGCTGCACATTTTCATCAGCAATCGCTCCGGCCAGGTGGAATACGGCACCACCGGCAGACCCGTGCCGGGCTACGAGGTGCGGCTCGTCGACGACCAGGGCGCGCCGGTCCCGCCGGGCGAGCCCGGCGAACTGCACATCCGCGGACCCAGCAGCGCTCTGCAGTACTGGAACAACCGGGAACGCTCGCACGGTACTTTCCTTGGGCCTTGGACGCGCAGCGGCGACAAGTTCGTCATGCGACCCGACGGAACCTACGTTTATTCGGGGCGCAGCGATGACATGCTCAAGGTGAGCGGCATCTACGTGTCGCCGGCGGAAATCGAGTCCGCGCTCATCACCCACGAGTCGGTGCTGGAAGCCGCAGTCGTCGGACGGAAAGATGCCGACGGACTGGTCAAACCCATGGCCTTCGTCGTGCTCAAGGATGGTTCATGCGGTACGCAGGCGCTGGCCGGCGAGTTGAAAACGCATGTGAAATCATTGCTGGCCTCGTACAAATATCCGCGCTGGTTTGAATTCCGACCGGATCTGCCCAAGACGGCGACCGGCAAGATCCAGCGATTCAAACTCCGGGCCGGCCTGGAGCATGGCAAATGAGTTCCGCGTCAAAGACATTCCGGCGCGGCATAGGCCACGACCCTGGCCGGTGATTCGGCGGCCATTGCCGCCAGCACACGTGCGGCGCCTTGGACCCGCGGCAGCGGATTACAACACTATGTTGGCCGAATCCACGGCGTAGAGACGAGCAACGACATCCCGCCGCCGTTCCAGCACGGCTTTCTGATTGATGTACCCCTTGTCGGTGATCTCGCCATGATCGATGGACGGCGGCTCGTCCAGCAGAACGGCACGCACGGCGTGCATGGATGAGGCCGGCGTCTGCGTTCGCAGATCGGCCAGACCCGCTTTCACATGCTCCCGCACTTTCGGATGGCTCAATACCGAGGCTGTCGTTGCCGCGGACTCGAGGTCCGAGGCCAACTGCCGGCAGGCCTCGACATGCGGGAATATCAGCAGGCCCACGCCGGAGCGGTCGTGGCCGGTCACCACCGCATCGGATGCGATCGGCGCAAGAGCCGCCAGCGCGCGGGTTCGCAGCGAGCCGACGTGAACCCAGGTGCCGCTGCTGAGCTTGAAGTCCTCGGACAAGCGTCCGTTGAACAGGAGCCCCGCTTCCGGTTCGTCCTCGTTCACGAAACGAACCGCATCGCCGGGACAGTAGTAGCCTTCGGCATCGAAGCGCGACTCGGCCGCCTCCGGGTTGCGAAAATAGCCCGGCGTGACATTCGCGCCCCGGACGCGGACTTCCAGCTTTTCTCCGCGCGGCACCAGCTTCAATTCGCAGCCCGGCACCGGCAGGCCGATGACACCGGAGATTTCCGCTTGATAAAAACAATCCGTGGCCAGGGGAGCGGTCTCGGTGGCGCCCCAGGCCGACACCAGCGGCACGATACGCTCCGTGCTCTGCGCGGCTAGTTCGCGCAGTCCGCGCCAGATATGCTCCGGCAGCGCCGCCGCGGCGCAGAACATCAGGCGCAGGCGCGAGAAAAAACTCCGGCGAAGCGCCTCATCCGTACGCAACTTCGCCAGCAGCATGTCGATGCCCCGCGGCACGTTGAAATAGATGGTGGGTGCGATGTCTTTCAGATTCTGGACCGAGGTTTGGATGCCCTCCGCGGTGGGGCGGCCGCCATCGATGTACAGGGTTCCACCGTTCCTCAACACGAGATTGAAATTGTGATTGCCGCCGAAGGTATGACTCCAGGGCAGCCAATCGACCAACACCGGCGGCTCCGAGGCGAGAAACGGCCAGATCTGCACTCGCGCTTCCTGTGAGGCGCACAGCATGCGCTGCGTGTTGATCACCGCCTTGGGCTCCCCGGTGGAACCGGAGGTCAGCAGGAGCTTCGCCACCGTATCGGGGCCGACGGCCGCCGCACGCGTATCCCGTGCGGCATGATCGCCGTCCCGCAAATCTCCGAATGGGATCGAACGACCCCGCACGCCTACCCCGCCGCAGATCAGCCTAGCCTCATGCAGCGAATCGATGGCGGCGAGCGCATGCTGGTAGCGCTCGTAACTGGAGACGAATATCACCGCCGGCTCCAGCAACTGAATGGCCGCCTTGAGTTTTCCGAAGCTCTTGGAAACCAGGGAGTAGGCGGGGGAAATCGGCGCGACCGGCAGACCCACGTGCATGGCCGCCAGGGTGAGCAGCCCCTGTTGCACGCTGTTGTCTGACAACATCATGACCGTCCGGCCCGCTGGCACTTGGTTGGCAAACCACGCCGAGATGTCGAGAACGGCGGACCAGGCCTGTTCGTACGTCACGCCCGCCCACGCGCCGCTCGAATTTCTTTCCGCCAAAAACAAGCGCGCGGGCGCGGCTTGCGCCCATTGCGCAAGATAATGGGACAGACTCGGCGGATAAGGCGCGAGCTCCACCGGTGAGCGCAACAGGACGGTACCGTCAGGGCGTCGCTCGCAGATCACCTGCGCTTTGGCAAACATCAATCCCCCGATCACCTTGTTGGCCGCAATGGCGGTAAGCCACCTTGAATCAGTCCATATTAAAGCACCAGCGGTGAGAGCCGCGACGATGGCCGGCACCGAGATCACGGCCAGCGGCAGCCGCAGGCTTTTCAAAGCCCTCACGTCGCCACCTCAGCGCTCACCGCCGCGACCTTGCTCCGGCGGCGGTTCAACCCTAGCCAGGCGCCGTTGCCGGTGATGAACAGCGCGAGCCAGGAGCATGCCACCCACAGGATCTTGAGCGGCAGCCGCCATAGCCGCAAAAACCTTCCCAACCGATGCCGAGCTCGCAGCTGATCCTGCCTGGCCGCCTCACGCGCCCGCACCAGATCGCGCAGCGCCTCATGCGCCACATCCGGTACCCACACCGGCGTAAACCCCCGTCCGGTAGCTGCGTGCCAGATTCTCGGCACCCCGTCGATCGGTCTTGACCCGATCGAACCGGATTCGCCATCAGTCGGACTATTCGTTCAAACCCAGCCGTTGCCTCAACCGCTGCAGCACGTCTTCATCCACCGGTGGATTCATGCGGCGCGCGTGGCGTTCGGCGTCCACCACCAATGCTGCCACTTTCTCCTTGCCGGCCGGCGTCCGGAGAGCCTCGAGAGGTGTGGTGCCCCCGAGAGCTGGAAGGCTCCTGTGCACCCAGTTCTCGAAATGCTCGCTCATCATCTTTTGCAGTTGCTCCCTCACTTCCGGGATTGCCGCCAGCGATGCATGATCGTCCTGCGCTGAGGATCCCCCTGCCGGCCTGCGTTGCACGGCCGCCTGTTCTAGCAGCGCCTCCATCGACTCGATTTCCGTGACCAGATACCGGATATTCTTTCCGGCCGCCTTTTTCACGATCAAACGAAATCGTCGAGCCCGCTTGGCAGAATTCACCTGCATGGTCATCCGTGTACCTTTGATGGCGATGTGACCGAGGATGGTGTTGCTCCACGTCGCGTGCTGGCGGTTGCCCGCCTTCGCCCAGTCGAACTCCACCGCCTCGAGCTGGCCATCCGCCGCATAGGTCGCCGCCTCGAGCAACTCCGCAGGCGTGGCCTCGAACGCCAAGTGTGCGAGCGCATCGAAGGTGCTTTGCGCTGAATCGACCTCGAATATCAGACGGTGCATTTCGATGGGATCGCCATCGGTATTGTGCAGCTCCGGCATCGGCGGATTCAGTACATCGCCGATCATCAGAAAATACAAGTCACGCAGCTCGACGTCGATCTCGCGCACCCATTCCGCCGCATCCAGTTCCGCATCCGGCGGCAAACTCTTGCGTAGATCGACCAGATCGATCGTGCGGGCCGGCGGAATCGTGCAGGGCGCGCAGGCTTCGAGCATGGCAATACCCTCCAAGGTCACGATCTGTCCATACAGGATATCGCTCACTTCCATCGCTCTCGATGCGGAAGCCTGCCGCACCGCGTGCTGCTCGCCTGTCAGGATATCGCAGGTGTCAAAACCGTGTCCCGGATCGACCCTGACGATCTCGTGAAAACTGAATGGTGCATCGAGGCAGGCTTCGAGGTACTCCCGAGCGAGCGGGTCCAGTCGGGCGCCTCGCTCTTCCAGATACGCGCGCGTGGGAGTGACTGCTGGTCCATCGTCCTCTGCCGGCGACCAGCAATGATACAACCACGGCAGGAAGAGCTGCACGTGCGGACTGTCTGGGTTGAATCCCTCGACCTCCGAGTCCACGCCCAGCGTGAACTCCTCCCAGGCATCGTGCAAAGCGTCCTCTCCGAACCTCTCCACGGTGAAGCGAAACATCCGATCGGGCAGACCCTCGATGGCACGACGTATCCGCCGCCAGGCGAGGGCATCAGGAGAATCCGTCATCGCACCCTGCGTCAGCAGGCAGCAATGCTTGTACTTCATGCTGCTGCCGCAGGGACATGGCTCGTTGCGACCAGTGCTCATATTGGGATCGATACCCTGAGAGGCGCGAAACGCACTGCTTCAACCCATACCCGATCAGGGTACGCGTGACAAGGGCGCGTGCCTCATGCATCGCCGCTTGCATGTCGGAATTGGGCACCTTGTGTGGGATCTGTCAGCGGGCAACCTCAGATCATCATGCAACGAAATCCAGTGCTACCAGATGGTTTCGAGATTAGGCACGCCACGCAATTTCGCATCGTGTGTGATCAAAGCTGCGCCGAGTACCAGCGCAGTCGCGGCGATCATGCGATCGGCGGGGTCCCCGGGAAAAACCTCTCCCAAGCCGCCGGCGCGTTCAGCAATGTCCATGGTTACCGGATGGATGGACAGCTCAGGGAGCTTGCGCAAATCTGCGAGCCATTCCGTAACCGGATTTTTGAATGCTATTCGGTCACGCCTTTCAAGCGTGACGATTTCGAAAATCGAGATGGCGGAGACCACAAGCTCGCGCCTGCGGGCTTTCACCCGAGTGATTTGCAGCGCCCGCCTGGACAGCTTGGTGCCGGAATCCACCCACCAGATCAAGGCGTGTGTGTCCAGTACGATCACTGATTGACCAACCAGCTCTCTGCAGTATCCGCCGGTTCGAAAGGCTGATCATACCGGAGCACACTGCCGCGCAAGCGCTTGCGCGCACCCTCCGCCTCCTCGGGTAACGTCGCTGGTGGAACAAGCTCGGCAATTACCTGACCATGGGCAGTGACTCGAATGCGCTCACCGCGCCGCACGCGCTTGAGATAGCTGGGAAGATTTTGCCTCAAGTCAGTAACTTTCACGTTCATGATTTCATACGGACATATGTACAGAATTTCTGTACATAGCGATTGTACACGACGCTATGCCCTAACTGAAGCGCGACGATTTCTTTTAGCCAATTGATTTTATTGAAAATAATTGGCGGAGAGGGTGGGATTGACTCCGGCCTGACGGCCCTCGCCCCTGCGGGGCGCACTACGCTTCGCTGCGTGCGTCCAAAATCGCTACGCGATTTTGTCGAACCCGGTGGGTTCGTCCACACACCCCGCACCACCAGAAATACAAAGGGCCTGAAAGATAGGCCCTTTGTATTTCTGGCGGAGAGGGTGGGATTCGAACCCACGTGCCGGGATTAACCGACCATCCGATTTCGAGTCGGCGCCGTTATGACCACTTCGGTACCTCTCCTGTACGGGGCATTCGCGCGGGCGGGAGTTGTCGCCCAGAGCATGCAGCGGATTGTCAAGAGTCCGCCTGCCGACGTTCCGCGGTATTCTAGCGTATTGGCATGCAGCGCGCCTCATCCACGAAGGCCGCCCGCATCGGAACTTGTCGGAGGCCCTGGGCTGGTGGGACATTGGATCAGGCGAAAGCTGCTGCTGCCATCCCTCAAACTTTCCCTGGCCGGGCTCGCCGCGGGCTTGCTGGGCACCTGCTCCACCCCGCCTGACCTGCTCAGCCAGATTCGCACCCTGGGCGAGCTGCGGGTGGTGACGCGCAACAGCCCCAATGCCTTTTTCAGCGGACCGGATGATGAGCCCGAGGGTCCCGAATACGAACTGGTGCGCCGCTTCGCGGACGACCTGGGTGTGCAGCTGCGCGTGACCTTACGGCGCCAGTTCCCCGACATCTACGGCATGCTGAAAGACGGCCATGCCGACATCGCCGCGGCGGCTCTCACCGTGCCGAGCACACCCATGCGCGGCCTTGACTTTGGCCCGGTGTATCAACGCATTCGCGAACACCTGATCTACCGGCGCGGCGGATTCAAACCCCGCTCCTTGGCCGAGGTGGGCAATTATCACCTGGAAGTGGCCGCGGGCAGTTCGCACGCGCGCAACCTGCGCGAGCAGCGCAGCATCGTGCCCACGCTCGCCTGGGTGGAAAACGGCAACACCGAAGCCCTGGATCTGCTGCAGCAAGTAGCAGACGGTGAAATCGACTTCACCATCGCCGACTCGAACGAGTTCGCACAGGCGCGCGTCGCCAACCCGGGGCTGGACGTGGCATTCGATTTTGCCGGCGAGCAGCAATTCGCCTGGGCGCTGAGCTCGCGCGACGACAGCCTGCTGGAAGAAGTGCGCCGCTATTTTGCGCGCGTGGCGCTGCGCGGCGATCTGGGCGAGATCATGAAACGCTACTACGGCCGCGGCGAAAACCTGCGCTTCGCCGGCGCGCAGAGCGTAATGCGCCACATCCAGGGGCGCCTGCCGGTGCTGCGTGCCTGGTTCGAGGCCGCCGCCGCCTCGGTGGGCGTGGACTGGCGCCTGCTCGCGGCCATCGGTTACCAGGAGTCCAAGTGGGATCCGGCAGCGGCTTCCGCCAACGGCGCGCAGGGCATCATGCAGTTGACGGAAATCTCGGCGCAGCGTGTCAAGGTGGCAAAACGCGCGGACGCGCGCGCCAGCATTTTCGGTGGCGCGCGTTATTTCAAGCACGTGCTGGAGCAGATCCCCGACCATGTGCCGCAGCCGGACCGCACCTGGTTCGCGCTGGCCGCGTACAACGTGGGTTACGGTCATCTGGAGGATGCGCGCGTGCTCACGCAGCAGGCGGGGCGCGATCCGGACTCCTGGCAGGATGTGCGCGAATACCTGCCGTTGCTGGCGCAGGAACGCTGGTATGCCAATGCCGCGAACGGCTACGCCCGCGGCTGGGAGCCGGTGCGTTACGTGGACAACGTGCGCGCCTATCGCGATCTGCTAGAGTGGCTGATCCCGTCCAACATCGCGCCGCCGCCGCACATCGCCAACAACTGAAAGCGCGCAGCCTCAAGCTTCCTGCCGCCGCTCGGCGAAAAACGCCGACAGCAGCGCACCGCACTGCTCGCTCAACACGCCGCCAAACACGTCCAGTCGGTGATTGAAAGCGCGTTGGCGCGGCAGATCCAGCATGCTGCCACAGGCGCCGGCCTTGGGGTCCCAGGCGCCGAACACC
>JAFEGC010000280.1 GCA_018240265.1 Pseudomonadota bacterium
GTGTTCAACGGCGAGATCTACAACTACATTGAGCTGCGCAATGAACTGTCCCGCCGCGGCGCGCGGTTCACCACCACCTCGGATACCGAGGTGCTGCTGCAGGCCTACCTCGCGTACGGCACGGATTTCGTCGAGAAGTTGAACGGCATGTTCGCCTTTCTGCTGCACGATCCGCGCAAGGGGATTCTGGTCGCGGCGCGCGATCACTTCGGCATCAAGCCCCTGTACCTGTACCATGATGCCGAGCGCATTATCTTTGCCTCCGAGGTCAAGGCCATCCTCGCACACCCCTCGGTACGGCGCGCCGTCGATCCGCATTCCCTCGACGACTACCTCACCCTGCAGTACACGCTGGGCACGGCGACGCTGTTCAAGGGCGTGCGCAAGATTCTTCCGGCACACGTGGAGGTCTTCGACCTGCGCACTGGGCGGGTGCTGGCGCACCGCTACTGGCAGCCACGCTACCAGGTCGACCACCGGCGCACGGAAGCGGAGTTTATCGATGAACTCAAGTTCCTGCTCGCCGACAGCGTGCACCTGCAGATGCGCAGCGACGTGCCAGTGGGGGCTTATCTCAGCGGAGGCCGGGATTCCAGCGCGGTGACCATGCTGGCGGCACGAGAGACGCCACACGCGCTGCAGACATTTACTGGCGCGTTCCACAACGGCCCGGAGTTCGACGAGTCCGCGTACGCCCGCGCCGTGGCGCAGGCCTGCGGTGCGGTGATGCACCTGGCGTACCCGACCGAGCGGGACTTCATCGATCTGCTGCCGAGGTTGTCCTATCACATGGACGAGCCGGCCGCGGGTCCCGGATTGTTCCCGCAGTTCGTCGTCTCGCAGATGGCCTCGCGCCACGTCAAGGTGTGCCTGGGCGGGCAGGGCGGCGATGAGATCTTCGGCGGTTACGCACGATACGTGGTGGCCTACCTCGAGCAGGCGCTGCGCTCGGCCATCGAGGGCGGTGATCACGAAGCGGGCCTCGGGGTCTCGCTGGGAGATTTGGGGGCGAACCTGGGCGCCATGCGCCAGTACCTGCCCATGCTGAAGCGCTTCCTGTCGAAGGGGTTGTTGGAGGCGCCCGCGCGCCGTTATTTTCACCTCATCGACCGCAGCGAGGGAGCGCTGGAGGCCTACAGTGCCGAGTACTGCGGCCGTTATGACCAGAATGCCGTGTTCGAGCGGTTCAAGCTGGTGTTCGAGGGCGTGGATACCCCTTCGTTCTTCAATCGCATGCTGAACTATGACCTTCTGACAGGGCTCCCCTCCCTGTTGCACGTGGAGGACCGGGTGAGCATGGCCGTATCCCTGGAATCGCGCGTGCCGCTGCTCGATGTACGCATCGTGGATCTAGTGGCGCAGGTGCCGCCGTCGATCAAGTTCAAGGGTGGTGAGATGAAGTACCTGTTCAAGCAGGCCATCCAGGACCTGCTGCCACTGTCGGTCGCGAACCGACAGGACAAGATGGGATTCCCGGTGCCTCTGCACAAGTGGGCTCGCGGCGCGGCCAAGGATTTCTTCCACGACGTGCTGCTTTCGCAGCGGGCGCGTGAGCGCGGCCTGTTCGACATGAAAGTGGTCGCCGAACTGATCAACCAGGAAGCGGCCTATAGCCGGGTCCTCTGGGGTATGCTGCAGCTGGAGCTGTGGCATCGCGAATTCATCGACAATCCACAGGGCCATCCGGCCGACATTTCTGGACGACGGGAGACAACGCGAACATGCCACTGACATTCACCAGCGCCGACGATTTCAAATGGTCGGTGCGCAAGATCGCGGTCATCGGTCCGGGCATCGTGGGCATGCCCATGGCAGCACTGCTGGCCGGAGCCAGGATCCGCGAGGGTAGCGATCAGCCTGCGAAGGTGGTCGTCTTGCAGCGCAACTCGAAGACCTCGGGTTGGAAAGTGCCCGCCATCAACGCCGGCCGCTCGGTCATCGGCGGCGTGGAGCCTTCGCTCGACCGCATCGTCGAGGAGTCGGTTCGCGAGGGCATCTTGAGCGCCAGCCATGAATACGAGGCTGCCTCGGATGCCGACATGGTTCTGGTCTGCGTGCAGACCGACAAGAAGGGCTTCGGTCCGGACTACGGTCCCATGTTCGAGGCGCTGGAGGGTCTCACGCTGGCCCTGAAGCGCAAGCCCGCCAGCAACATCCCCATCATCGTGTTTGAATCCACGCTGGCGCCCTCCAGCATGGCAACGCTGATGAAGGCGCACTTCGCCAAGCACGGCCTGGTCGAAGGCCGCGACATCCTGCTCGGCAACAGCCCAAACCGAGTGATGCCGGGCCGGCTGGTCGAACGGGTGGCCGCCGCGGACAAGCTGGTGGCAGGCCTGCATCCGCTGACCCCGAAACTGATCCAGCGCATCTACGCGCGCATCGTCACCAAGGGCAACCTGCATCCCACCAACAGCATGACGGCCGAAGTCGTCAAGACACTGGAGAATGCGTACCGCGACGTGCGCATCGCGTTTGCGGCCGAGATCGTGCGTTACTGCGACCAGAACGACATCGACTTCTACGCAACCCGCGATGCCGTCAACCGCTCGCTCGCGCAGACTGATGCGGCATCGGCAGATGCAACCGCGGTGCCGAGCGGCGGCGTGCTGGTGCCCACCGTGGGCGTCGGCGGCCACTGCCTGCCCAAGGACGGCATCCTGCTGTGGTGGCGCAAGATCGAATCCGGTGCGGACACCTCCAAATCCCTAATCCTCGAGTCGCGCAAGATGAATGATGACTCGCCGCGCCAGACCGTGCTGCTGGCCGAGCGAACCATCGGAGAGTTGAAGGGCCGGCGCGTCGCGCTGCTGGGCACGGCATACCGGTTCGACTCCGAGGATACGCGCAATTCACCCACGCTGAGCCTGGCCAAGCTCCTGCTCGAGCGCGGCAACGAGATCACCATCCACGACCCTTACGTGAAACCGGATGACCAGAACCTCGAGCGGTTCGGGCTGACGCCGTATTTTACCAATGACCTGAAGAAGGCAGTGGATACGGCTGACGTGCTGGTGTTCTGCACCGGCCATGGGGTGTACAAAACCGGACTCGGTGGCATTCTCGACCAGGCGCCCAAGGCCACGGCCATCATAGATGGCGCGAACCTGTATCACCGTGGCGATCTGAAAGGCGCGCCGGTGAAGTACGTGGGCATCGGCCGCGCTACGAAGGCGCCCACGGCGGAGTTCCTGCGCTTCGTGGAGCAGTCCTTCCGCGCGATGGAGCGCGGCACCGCCAACGAACTGCAGTCGCTGATCGGCTTCCTCAACGAACGCTATGCCGACAGTGAGTTCAACCGGGTGAGCCTCGACACCGTGCGCCGCCTGGCCGGAACCTGTGTGACCGGTTGCCAGATCGCGCAGACGGGCGATGTCGGTGCGGCGCCCCGATTCCAGGGATTCGCAACGCACCTGGCGCAGTGCGCAGCGGGCTGAGATGTCGGTGCGGGTCGTCAGCATCGTCGGGGCGAGACCGCAGTTCATCAACCTCGCCCCGGTGTGCCGGGCCATCGATGCGTACAATCGCACCGCGGAAGTCCCGTTCGAGCACCTGATCGTCCATACAGGTCAGCACTACGATGCCGACCTGTCGGAGATCTTCTTCGAAGAGCTGGAGATCCCGCGGCCAGACATCAACCTGGGCGTAGGATCAGGCCCGCACGGTCAGCAGACCGGGCGCATGCAGGAGCTGTTCGAACGCTACCTGCTCGAGCGCAAGCCCGATGCCGTGCTGGTCTACGGCGACACCAATTCGACCATTGCCGGGGCGCTGGTGGCAGTCAAGCAGCAAATCCCGGTGGCGCACGTCGAAGCGGGGCTCCGCAGCTTCAACCGGTTGATGCC
>JAFEGC010000281.1 GCA_018240265.1 Pseudomonadota bacterium
ATTGCGCACAGGAGGTCGGCAACTGGGCCAACTTCCTGCCGGAGATCTATGATCTGTACAAGGTCGTGACCGACACCCGCCGCAATCCCTTCGCCGATCTCAGCGTCGAGGGGCGGGGCCGTAACGCGCATTACCGCTATATCAAGTAGCCGGAACCTGCGCCGATGGCCGGGGGAAGCTCGATGGCTCGACAGCGTGAAACCGCCACCGTGGCCGTCATGGCGGCCGGCTTCGGCCTGGTGGGGATCGACCGCTTCCTGATCACCACCATGTTCCCAACCATCGCGCGGGATCTGCATCTGAACTATGCCGACATCGGCGCGATCACCGGAGCATTGGCGATCGCCTGGGGCCTGGCCGCCCTGTTCATGGGGAATCTGTCCGATCGCATCGGCAGGCGCCGTGTACTGGTCGGTTCGCTGATTTTGTTCTCCTTGCTGATCGGCGCCAGCGGGCTGGCCACCGCGCTCGGCGGCTTGATCCTGGTGCGCATCGTCATGGGCATCGCCGACGGCGCCTATACGCCGGCCAGCATCACCGCCACGCTCGAAGCCTCGCCACCCGAACGCCATGGCTTGAACATCGGCATTCAGCAAATGATGCTACCGTTGTGCGGACTGGGCCTGGGGCCACTGGCCGTGGGCGCGCTGTTGCATGTCATCAACTGGCGCTACATTTTTTTGATTTTCGTGTTGCCGGGCCTGGCCGTGGCTTACGCCGTGTCGAGAACCGTGGCCGACCCGGTGCGTGGTCCGCCCGCGAGCCCTGCGATCGACGGTCCGGGCATGAATCCCACGCGCGGCTTTCTCCACGACTGGCGCGCGGCACTGTCCGAGCGAAACATTCGCATCGCCGCCGGCATGATGCTGTGCTGGCTCACCTGTCTCATGAGCACCAGCGCCTTCCTGCCCAATTACCTCACCGATTACCTGAAGCTCCCGCTGGGGCAGATGAGCAGCGTGATGTCGGCCATCGGACTCGGGTCCACCGTCGGCACGCTACTGTGGCCCTGGTTGTCGGACCGCCTGGGCCGCCGGCCCATCATGGTCCTGTGCACGCTGGGCGCGCTGGGCTCACTCGCCTGGCTGCACCATGCCGGCGCCGGCATGCTGAGTCTGTTCCTGCCGCTGTTCAGCGTGCACTTCTTCAACAACGCGCTGATCACTTTGACCGTGGGTCCGTTGTGTGCGGAGAGCGTACCCGCGGGCCTTGCGGCCACGGCGTCGGGCCTGGTCATCGCCATCGCCGAATTCTTTGGCGGCGGTCTCGCACCCTGGCTGGTCGGCCACGCCGCGCAGCGGTTCGGCATCGAGAATTTCCTCATCCTGCCCATGGCGGCGATGGTCGTAGGGGTCCTGCTCAGCGCATCGATTCGCGAAACCCGCTCCGCTTTCAACCCCGCCGCATCATGAATGTGAATGCCAAAGGAACCTCCATGACAAACAAAGTGATCATCACCTGCGCGGTAACCGGCGCGATTCACACGCCCACGTTGTCCGCCGCGCTGCCATTCACGCCCGCCGACATCGCCCGCCAGGCGATCGAGGCCGCACAGGCCGGCGCGTCGATTCTGCACCTGCATGCACGCGATCCGGAGAACGGTTCACCCACCGGCGATCCGGCCGTGTTTGCGCAATTCCTGCCGGTCATCCACCAGGCCACCGACGCGGTCATCAACCTCACCACCGGGGGCAGCCCTGAGATGACCGTGGAGGAGCGGCTGGCGGCCGCACTCAAGTTCTCGCCCGAGATGTGTTCCCTCAACATGGGATCGCTGAACTTCTCGTTCCACTTGATGGGCGGAAAGATCAAGGAGTGGCGTTACGACTGGGAAAAGCCCTACATCTTGAACAGCGAGAAATTCATTTTCCGCAATACCTTTGCCGACATCGCGCGCAACTACCAGTTGCTCGAACCACACGGCACGCGCTTCGAGCATGAGTGCTACGACATCGGCCACTTGTACAACCTGGCCCACTTCGCCGACCGCGGCATCGCCAAGCCGCCGTTTTTCATCCAGTCCGTGTTCGGCATTCTCGGCGGCATCGGCACCGATCCCGACAACGTCATGTTCATGCGCAGGACCGCCGACCGGCTGTTCGGCAAGGACTACGTGTGGTCGGTGCTGGCTGCCGGCAAATCCCAGATGCCGCTGATCACCCAGGCCGCCATGCTGGGAGGCAATGTCCGGGTCGGCTTGGAAGACAGCCTGTTCATCGAGCGCGGGCGACTGGCGGCGAGCAATGCCGAGCAGGTGAAAAAGATCGTGCGCATCCTGGGCGAGTTCGGCTTGGAAGCGGCTTCCCCGACCGAGGCACGCGACCTGCTTAAACTGAAGGGCCGCGAACACACCCGATTCGGGCACTGAGCGCGCGCCAAACTCGCGTTGCATCGTTCACCCAAGATCGCCAGCGCCACGTTTCGACGCCCTGGAGCCTGCCGATGAGCCTGGACCTGCATATCCATCACATCAGCATCGCGGTGCGCGATCTGGATGAGGCGATCGAGTGGTACGGGCGGGTTCTGGGCTTCGGCGAGGCCAGGCGGTTTCGCATCGAGGCGCTGAATGCCGATCTCGCCTTTGTTCGGCGCGGAAATCTGCGCCTGGAACTATGGCATCTCGCCAGCGCAGAACCCATCCCGCCGGAGCGGCTGGAGCCCAACACCGATCTGCTGAAGGGCGGCACCAAGCATTTTGGCTTCACCGCCACGAACCTGGGCGAATGCCTGAAACGATTCGTCGAACAGGGCGTCGACATCGCGGCGGTCCAGCGCTCCCCCGCCGAGCCGATGCGGGCCGATGCCGATCCCCTGCATTCCGATCCACGGCCGCCGTTTGCGATGTTCATTCGCGATCCCGGCGGCACGCTGATCGAAGTACTGGATGCCGAAGCGGTTCGCGGGGTGCTGCCGGACTGATCAGCTGGCAGGGTCGCCTCGCGCTCGTCAAGCGGGATCGCGAGTCCAGGTAGCCGGCAATCCTCGCTTTCGCACCGACAGCTGATCGCGTACCGCGTATGCGACGGCGAGAATCACACAGCCCGCGGCGGTCAGGCCGATGGCGAACAACGCCTGCGCGCGATCGCCGCCGAAGCCCGCGCTGAGCGCCGGAAACGACATGCCCACCACAAATTGCGATGATGCCCACGTGCCCTGCCAGAATCCCGTACCGCGGCCGCGATGCGCGAACGGCAAGGAACGCGTGCTGGCGGCAAGCAAGGTGGGCAGCAGAGAACCGCAGCCGATCTGGTTGACGAAGGAGGCCGCGACCACGGTGGTCGAGCTGTGCGCCCGCCCGATCACCAGGAAACTGCCGGCGATGATGGCCAATTCGATGAACAGCAACAGGGACAGCCGCAGCCGCACCAGCGCTTGAAAGCCGATCGCACCCACCGCCATGCCCCAGCTTACCAGGCCCATCAGCGCACCGATTTTCGCCGGATCGTCTATGCCGAGCTTCGGCAGCAAGGTCGGCACCTCGAACTGCACGGTGTAGAAATAATAACCGCCGACGAACGTAACCGCGCACAGAGGCAGCATCTGCCGCCAGGGAAAGCCATGCCAGTAGCGCTCCGGCACCGCCGGCCGTTCGATCGTGGGCCTCGGCTCCCAGGTGAACAACCACACACCGATGAGCCAGAGCAACGAAATGCCGTAGATCAGGAACGGGCCGTTCCAGCCGATGACATGGCCGAGATAGCCGCTCAGGGGAATCAGCACGCTGGCCGAGATCGTGGCAACAGCCGCCTGCATACCCATCAGCCGGTCGCGGGTGGAGCCCTCGAAGTAGTCGCCGATGAGCGCGGTGGTGACCGTGAGTACCACGCCTTCGCAGAT
>JAFEGC010000282.1 GCA_018240265.1 Pseudomonadota bacterium
GGCCAGCCGCACAATTCACCTTAAGTCGATTTGCGACGCCGTTCAACGAGCCAAACGGGTGTTTTGGCCGAAATTGCCCCACCAGACTCGATGCAGAACAGTATTCATGACCGACGTAGATAAGGAAGTTGACGCACAGCAGACCTCATTCGATCCGTATGGACGATTGTTGAAAATGCTCATGCCGAGCGTGACGGCGGTGGTCGTGCACGACGGTGCGGGCAAGTTGGTCTGGACTTCGGATGATTGGCAGGTTTCGCAGCTCGACCCGCTGGTGGCCGAGGCCGTGGCGGCGGCGCACCTGGAGCCAGGCGAGACCGGTGGCATTTCACGCGAGCTCGACGCGGACTACTCCGCCTACAGTTTCGTGGTCCGCGGCGAGGGCCCCGATCCGCTCGGCATCATAACCCTGATTGCACGCATTGCGAACTCGCGTGGCGGCGCGCGCACGCTCTCTTACGTGCGCTCGCTGGTGCAGCCGGCGCTGGAATGCCTGACGCGGGAACTGGCGTTGCGATTGAGTCTGGGCAGGCGCGAGAAGGATCTGGGAACGCGTGAGCGCGACCTGTCGTTGATGCTGGAGATGTCCTCGCAGAAGCCGGTGGGTGCCAGCGATTCGGACGAGCTCAGTGCCATTCTGAAGGCGGGCCTTGAGCACCTGAACGCCGCGCTCGCGGCCATTTGGGTGCCGGAGAAGGGCCTGTCGGTGAGCATGACCCGCAGCGGCAAGCCGATGTCCGAGGAAGTGTTGTCGCGCATGGAGAAGCACCTGATGGCGTGGATGCTGCTGCAGCAGCGCACCATCGTCGTCAACCGCACTGCCAAGACGGCCACCGAGTCCGCCGCGCCCTACAAGATTCTCGCCTGTCCCGTGCGCCACCCCTCCGAGCGCGTCATGGGCGTGATGGTGCTGTTCAATCCGCCCAGCGCCGCCGATTTCGACGAGCACCAGCAGCGCATCGCCGAGCTTCTGGCGAAGAAAACCACGGTCGTCATCCAGGCGCAGTACGATTCCAGCACCGGTCTGATGACCCGGCACGCCTTCGAACGGCACGCCTCGGCGACCTTCGCCGCCTGCAACGGCAACGAAGCGCATTCCATTTTGTACCTGGACATCGACCGCCTGCACGTCATCAACGAAACCTTCGGCATGCACGTGGGCGATGAGGTCATCGTGCAGGTGGCCGAGATGCTGGCGCGGGAACTGCCGCCGGGCGCGTTGTCTTCGCGCATTTCCGGCGACCGCTTCGCGGCGCTCCTGCCCCGAACCTCGCTGGAGGCGGCCGGCAACATCGCCACCGCGGTGTGCAACGCCGTCGCCTCGATGGCGCCGAGCCGCGGTCCGCGCGCTTTCGAAGTGTCGGTGAGCATCGGCGTGTCGCCCATCGTCGGCTCCAGCAACCAGCTGGCGCATGCGCTGGCGACCGCGGAGATCGCCTGCAAGGCGGCCAAGGACCGCGGCCGTAGTAACCGCATCGAAGTGTTCCAGGATTCAGACCAGAGCATCATTCGCCGCCATACCGACATCATCGTGGTCGGCGGCGTGCGCGAGGCGCTGGACAACAACAATTTCCGGCTCGACGCGCAGCCCATCCTGCCGCTGCGGGGCAACTACGGCCGGCCGCGCTTCGAGCTGCTGCTGCGCATGATCGGCGAGAAGGGCGAGGTGATTCCGCCCGGCAAGTTCCTCTCCGCCGCCGAGCGTTACCAGCTCATGCCGGCCATCGATCGCTGGGTGGTGAAGCATGCCTGCGAACTGCTGGGCCAGCACAATGCGGCGCTGGGGCCGGATGCGGCGCGCTTTGCCATCAATCTGTCCGGTCAGTCGCTCCAGGACGCCGAATTCCTGCCCTTCGTGATCGAGCAAATCAAGTCCAGCGGCGTGCCGCCGGAGCTGCTGTGCTTCGAGCTGACCGAAACGGCCACCATCGGCAATCTGGAGAAGGCGCAGGCCTTCATGGCCAGGCTGCAGGGTCTGGGTTGCCAGTTCGCGCTGGACGACTTCGGCACCGGCGTGAGCTCGCTGGCGTATTTGAAGGCGTTGTCGGTCAGCTATCTCAAGATCGACGGCAGTTTCGTGCGCGATGCGCTCAACAACGCGCGCTCCGAGTCGATGATCAAGGCGATTGCGCAGTTGGCGAAGGTCATGTCCATGGAGACCATCGCTGAATACGTCGAGACCGATGCGCTGCGCATCCGCATGGCCGACCTGGGTGTGGACTACGGGCAGGGATACTGCATGGGCCGGCCGCAACCGCTGCGTGAATTGCTGCGCGAGCTCGCCGCCTTCGAAGCCACGGTGAACACCTGGGTGGCGCCCGGCGCCGCCGAGATCAGCGCCGCCCTCGCCGGCGTCGAGCCGGTGAACGAAAACGGCCTACGGTCGGCGCTGGCCGGCTGATCGCGGGCCGGCGGCCCGTGCGAATGGATACGCGTCATGGAGTATCATGCCGATACCATGACCAACGCTCCCCAGTTCGCACCCGAATGGCTCATTCAATCCTGGTTCAATAGCGAAACGCCGCTCCTGCTGTCCGGTCTGCGCGGGCGCGTGGTGGTGCTGTGCGCGTTTCAGGCGCTGTGCAAGGATTCCAACGCCTATGCCATCCCGCAGGCGCTGCGCATGCACGCCACTTTCGAGCCGCGGGACGTGGCGGTGGTCGGCCTTCATACCACCTTCGAACATCATGCCGCCATCACGCCCGCGGTGGTCAAGGCTTACCTGCACGAATATCGCATCAAGTTTCCGGTCGGCTTGGACATGGCCAATCCGCAGGGGCCGATTCCGCGCACCATGGAGGCCTACCACATGCGCGGCACGCCCAGCCTGTTGCTGATCGATCGCCACGGCTTCATCCGTAAACACACTTTCGGTCCCGTGGACGACCTGCGCCTGGGTGCCGAAGTCGGCGCGTTGGCGCAGGAAACTCCTGCCGCAGCGGGCACTGCACCCGTCTCCCTCACCGCTGCCGCCGGTCTCACACCCGCGGTGCCGGAGAGCAGCGCGGCCTGATCATTTATTGAGCAAGGCTCTATCACGTCGAATACCGGTGCTTTGCGTTTTGATCATATGAGGCTATGATTAGTCTCATGTGAGACAGAAGTAATTCCCATGGAACCCCATCAGCACATCGTCCATTTACTAGGTGGCCCGAAAGCCGTGGGTCGGCCGGTGCATAGCGTGGCGGACCTTGACGCCGCCATCCAGGCGGGTTTGCCGCGGGAGGCGCTCGAGCACTTGATGTCGACGGTTGCCCCGGAGCCCGAGCGAGCAAAGCTGCGGAACCGCGTCGTACCACGCGCAAGTTACCAGCGCAGCAAGATCTTGAGTGCTGCCCATAGCGCGACCACGGAGCGCCTGGCGCGCATCACGGCGCTCGTGCAGAGCGTGTGGGAGAATGACATCAAGGCGCAGCGCTTTCTGTGGACCGAGCACCCCGAGCTCGGCAATCGCAAGCCCATCGAAGTGGCGCTCACCGAACTTGGCGCCCGGCAGGTCGAAGAGGTCATTCAGCGCGGACTGCACGGCCTGCCGGTGTAATCGAGCATGGCGCAGGACTCCTACGCCGGCTCGTTGATCGTCTATCGTATCGTCAGAGCCGGCTATCCGGTGTTCGATGGCAGCGGGGCGGCACGCTGGGGCGCCCGCTGGACCAGCCCCGGCCGGGCCGTGATCCACGCAGCCGAGAGTTACTCACTCGCGATTCTTGAGAACCTTGTTCACTTCAACGCGAGCGAACTGCCACCGCACCTGATAGTCAGCCGGATCGAAATTCCGAAGAAGGTGTCGCGCGAAATCATTACGCGCGGCGATACTCCGGACTT
>JAFEGC010000283.1 GCA_018240265.1 Pseudomonadota bacterium
GCGACGCTGCCGGCGATGATGGCGTAGTTCTGCGGGTTCTGCTCGCTGCGCGAGTAACGCAGCAGGAAGTTTAGATCCTCGGTGGCCTTGAACGAAGCGCTGAATCGCAAGCCGTATTGGTTGAGACCTTCGAGGTCCGGATGTCCGGGCAGCACGTTGTGCACGAAACCATCCGCCTTGGTGTAAGTGAAGGCCATGCGCACCGCCAACCGGTCCGGGATCAGGCCGGTCTGGAAGGCACCCTCGACCTCGCGCCGGTTGTAGTTGCCGATGCCGAGCTTGATGTCGCCTTCCGTATCGAAGCCCGGCTTCTTGGCGATGAAGTTGATGGCCCCGCCGGTGGTATTCTTGCCATACAGCGTGCCCTGCGGACCGCGCAGCACTTCGATGCGCTCCAGGTCGTACATTTCCACGCCCAGCAGCACGAAACTGCCTTTATAGACCTCATCCATGTAGGAACCCACCGGCGTGGATTGGCTGGGGCTGTAGTCGAACATCGACACGCCGCGCAGCGCGAACAGCGGCGTGCCTTCGCCGATGACGCCCTGCTGCTGCATGTTGGGAATTTGCGCCGCCAGGTCCGCGGGCGAATCGAGCTTGGTCTGCGCGAGTTGCGCGGAGGACAGCGCGGTGACCGAAACCGGCACGCTCTGCAAGCTTTCGGAGCGCTTCTGCGCCGTGACGATGACCGCTTCCAGCACCGCCGATCCTTCCGCAGCCGGCTGTTGCGCCACGGCCGATGCGCACAGCGCCGAGGTCAGCATCAGGATTGCCGGAAACGCGCGGCGCGGGCCGGCAATCCACTCGGGTAACGCCTTGCTCATCGATACAATCCCCCGGTCTTCTGAATGGACGTAAGCGTGGGGCCAGGGTCCCGAGGCGTCCATAAGCGCGGCTGTCGTTGCCGACAATTCGGGCAAGATCTCGACAGGACGCTTCAGAATTCGAAACGCCCTTGCGACAGCATTCGACTATGACACTCACATCCAAAATCACCGTGCTGGCGCTGGCCGGCCTTGCTTATTCCGGCTCGTTGCAAGCCGGCGCTTCATCAGCCGTCACCGCCTCGGCCGCCGCTCCATCGACCATCGCTTCATTGGCCGCAACCCCATCGGCCGTCACGCCGCCGGGCGCCGCGCAACCGAGCTCCGCCGGTGACTGGTCCCTGCTCGGCCGCACGGCGGAGCAGCATCACTACAGCCCCTTGAGCGGCATCAACGATGCGAATGTCCGCTCGCTGGGCCTGGCCTGGCATGCCGACCTGCCGACCGGCGATGGTCTGCTCGCCAATCCGCTGGTGGCGGACGGGCTGGTGTATATGATCGGCGCTTGGTCACAGGTGTGGGCGGTGGACGTACGCACCGGCAAGACCGTGTGGTCGTTCGATCCCAAGGTAAAGGTCGCCAGCGCCTTCGCCAGCATGTGGTCGCATCATCTGAACCGCGGGGTGGCGCTGTGGGGGGACAAGGTGCTGTTCGGCACCAGCGATTGCCGCCTGATCGCGCTGAACCGCAAGAGCGGCGCGAAATTGTGGGACGTGCGCGCCTGCGAGGACGATGGCACCCGCGCCATCAACGGCGCGCCGCGGGTGGGCGGCGGCAAGGTATTCATCGGCAACAGCGATGTGGACACCGGCATCGGCCGCGGCTCGATGGATGCCTACGACATCGAAACCGGCAAGCACCTGTGGCGCTTCTACACCATTCCCGGCAATCCTGCGCTCAAAGAAAACCAGACCAAGGCCAATCGGATCGCGGCCAAGACCTGGGAAGGCAAGGAATGGTGGAAAAGTGCCGGCGGTGGCAGCACCTGGGAGGGCATCACCTACGACCCGGTGCTGAACCGCGTGTACTTCGGCGTGGATGGCCCCTCGCCCTGGAACGCCAGCAAGCGCCGCGGCGACAACCTGTTCACCGAGTCCGTGGTGGCGGTGGACGCAAATACCGGCGAATACGTCTGGCACTACCAGACCGTGCCGAACGACACCTGGGATTTGAACGACTGCTCGCCCATCGTGATCGGTGAGCTGTCCATCGACGGCAAGCGCACCCGCGTGCTGATGCACGCGCCGAAGAATGGATTCTTCTACATTCTCGAAGCCAAGACCGGCAAGCTTCTGTCGGCCGAGAAAATCGGGCATCCGACCTGGGCCTCGCACATCGACCTCAAGACCGGCCGGCCGGTGGAGAACCCGCAGGCGCGCTACTACGCCACGCACGAAAAACGCGCCATGGTGAATCCGGGGCCGGTGGGCATCCACAATTGGCATGCCATGAGCTTCAGCGACAAGACCCGGCTGATGTACATCCCCGTCACCGACGTGACCGTGTTGTACGCCATGTGGGAGACCACGGCCGCGCTGGGCGGCGACACCTTCACCGACTACTACGCCGGCATGTCCGACCCCAAGATCCAGAATCGCATGGGACGGCTGATCGCCTGGGACCCGGAAGCGAAGAAGGAGCGCTGGGGTGTGGACCTGGAGGTCGGCACCAACGGCGGCGTGCTCTCAACGGCCGGCAACCTGGTGTTCCAGGGCAACGGCAGCGGTCAGTTCGTGGCCTATCGTGCCAACAATGGCGAGAAGCTCTGGTCGTACTACACCGGCTCGGCCATCCAGGCAGCGCCCAGCACCGTGGAAATCAACGGGCAGCAAATGGTGCTGGTGGCGGTGGGCGACGGCGGCGGCATCGGCCTGTCCGTACCGCGCTACACCTCCACTCCCAAGGTGCGCGGCCCTTCGCGTCTGCTGGCGTTCGAGCTTGGCGGCAAGGACACCATGTCCACCGAATCGCCGCCCATCGTATTCCCCAAACCGCCGCTCCCGCGCCGCGCCGCCGAGCAGGTGGAAAAGGGCCGGCAGTTGTATACCGCCAATGCCTGCGACTACTGCCACGGACCTGGCGCGGAGCGCTGGACCATGTCCGTGCCCGACCTGCGTCGCGCCAGCGGCGCCACGCACGCCGAATTCCTCGGCGTGGTGATCGGCGGCTCGCGCTCACCCAAGGGTATGCCGCGCTTCGATACCATGAGCGTCGAGGACGGCGAGGCGATCCGCGCCTTCATTCTCGACCGCGCCTGGGCGGCTTATGATGCGCAGATCGCGGCCAAGGCACACTGAACTGGAGAGATCACATGCACAAACCCGCCACGCTCATTCTTTCGTTTGCCGCGCTGATCGGCGCCGCGCCGGCCACCTGCTTTGCGGCGCGGACGTTGCACTGGGTGGAGCGCGCCACCCATGAACACGTCGTGGATATCGCACCGGCGGGCGATTCCCTAGGCGATCTGCTGACCTTCGTGAATCCATTGTATGACGCAGCCAACGACAAGCAGGTCGGGGACAGCAACGGCTATTGCGTGCGCACCGAGGTGGGCAAGTCCTGGCAATGCACCTGGACCACGCATCTGCAGCAGGGCGAGTTGGCCGTGAGCGGCACTTACGCGGATGAAGGCGACTCGACGTTCATCATCGTCGGCGGGAGCGGCGCGTTCGCCGGGGCACGCGGAAGTCTCAAGGTGCACGCGCGTGATGCCGGCCACACCACCTACGATTTCACGGCCAACCTGCTCTGAAGTGTCCTGCCCGGCGCCAGGCCGGATTGTCGTTGCACGTCGGGCGCACGCCAGCTGCGTCCGCGAAAAGTGCCATGTCAGCTTCCCGTCTTGAACCTTTGCCAGATGCGCGTGAGCTCCCGCGCCCGCTGCGGCGGGTCGGCCAGCTGCACGAACAGACGCGCACTCTGCTCCGCCGTGGGATAGATGATCGCATCGCCGGTCACCGCCGGGTCCACCAGGGGCGTCGAGGCCGCATTGGCATT
>JAFEGC010000284.1 GCA_018240265.1 Pseudomonadota bacterium
GGGCCGGATGCGGCGCTGGGCGAACACGGTGCGATTGGCCTTGGCTTTTTCCAGCGCGTCGCGCCATTGGGCTTGCAGAGGAGCGAGCAATTGCTCCGGCTCACCGAAGTCGAACGCGACCTGCGGCGATGAGGTGCGACTGTCGCTGCGTTTCATCAATGCCGCCTTGACCAGGGCCTGATTGATGCGGGCTTCGTCCTCGGGCATGGGAACGAGCACGCCGAGCTCCTTCTGAATGGCCTCGCCCTTCTTGAGGATGACGTTGAGCACGAAGCCATCCACCGGGTTGTCTTGCCCGTAGAGCATGGTGCAGCGCACTTCATCAGCCTGCTGACCGAAACGATCGACGCGGCCTTCGCGCTGTTCGTGGCGAGTAGGGTTCCAGGCCAGGTCGTAGTGGACGACAGCGGTAAACAGATGTTGCAGATTGATGCCTTCGGAGAGGCAGTCGGTGGCGACCAGGATGCGTTGCTCGGCATCCTCCATGTCGTCCACGCGCTCGCGGCGTTCTTCGGGGGTGAGTTCGCCGGTGACAGCATCGACGGTGGCCTTGGGGAAAGTGGCCTTGAGGTGTTCGGCCACGTAATGGGCGGTAGCGATGTAGCGGCAGAACACCACCGGGTGGTAGCCCTCCTTTACCAGCAGGCCTATATGCCGGATGAGCGCGGCCAGTTTGGGATCACCGACCTTGCCGGAAAGACGTTGCGCGTCGGCGATCAGGGCTTGCAGGCGCGGCGCGGCGTCCTGCACCTGGGCAGGCGGCTCCAGATCACTGCCGGAGAGGTCATCGGCCTCGCCATCGTGCAGGCGCTCATCGCCGAGAAGCGCCTCATCCGGCACAGTGCCTTCCAGCCGTGTGGTCAACGCCTTGACGGCGGCTGCGGGCGACGATGCCACGCAGCGCAACAATGCCAGGGTGGCGTACCAAATGAGGCGCGCGCCGCCTTGCTGTTCTTGCTGCTCAACGGTTTCAGCCAGTTCGCGGCAGTAATCCTGCACGGCGTCGAAGAACGCGCCCCATTCGCCGCTGAGCTGGTAGGTAAGCTCGGTTTTCATGCGGCGGGGAAAACCTCGTCCGTCATGGGTCTCGGCCTGCCATTCAACGATGTCCTTGCGACGGCGCTGAACGAAGTGGCGGGCCAATTCCTGACGCAGCGGGTCGGAGGCCGTCATTCGGCCTTGCAAGGCCGCAAAGCGCGGATCGAGCAGCGACAGCAAGTTGTAGAAGGCGGTTTCGTCACCAGAGTGAGGGGTGGCGGTCAGCAGAATCAGGTGTCGCTGCGCGTCACGGGCAAGGCGTTGCAGCAACTCGAAGCGCAATTGCTTGCCTGCGCCGCTGCTGGCGCAGGTGTGGGCCTCGTCAACGATGATGCATTCGGGGGCGGTGGCGAGAAACTGTTCGCGATGGCGTTCGCTCTTGATGTAGTCCAGGCTGACGACCACCACGGGATGATGGTCGAACAGGCGCACTCCATGCGGAAGACCACGTTCGATGCGGGAGGCCGAAGACGAAGTCAACGCCACCGCCTGAAGGTTGAAGCGGGTTTCCAACTCACTTTGCCACTGCTCGACAAGGT
The DNA here is from genome assembly GCA_018240265.1 of Pseudomonadota bacterium. GTDB lineage: Bacteria > Pseudomonadota > Gammaproteobacteria > Steroidobacterales > Steroidobacteraceae > TMP-86. The sequence goes on from JAFEGC010000284.1 coordinate 1,578, forward strand.
GTGGCGGGCAGAGAATGGCCAGGCGGGCGATTTCGCCACGGTCCATGAGCTCTCGTGCGATTAGGCCGGCTTCGATGGTCTTGCCGATGCCTACGTCATCAGCAATCAGCAGGCGCACAGTGGACAGGCGCAGCGCCATCAGCAGCGGCACAAGCTGATAGCCGCGAGGCTCCACGGCGATATTGCCAAAAGAGCGGAACGGGCCGGCGCCGGCGCGCAGGGTCAGGCGCAAGGCATCGCGCAGCAACAGCGCGGCGGCGTAGTTGCCGGCGCGTGCGGGATCGGGCCAGTCGAAGGTGGCAGGTTCGACGGAATGCAGTTCCAACTCGGGGATCAAGGCGATGCTTTCGTCATCGGCACCGCTCAATGGGCGCAGGCGCAGCCAGTCGCGGCGGGAGTCGCTTTGCACCACCCATTCACGGCCTCGGGCGCGCACCAGGTTGCCGGGCAGAAAGTCGTGTTCGAGGATCGTCATGCGCCTTTATTCCTTGGAACCGAACACATCGGCGTGCGCGGCGAATTGTTGTGACCAACGTGAAGCGTCCGAAAAATCGAGCACCTGCCAGCCTTTGTCCTGCAGTACGCTGGCGGTCTGCTCATCCACCGCTGACAGAAACACCAAAGCACGAGATGCCTTGTACTGGGCCGCTGCGGTGGCTGCGCCATTGTTGACGGACACGTTGACCGCATCAGGTTGTATAGCCCCTGCCAGGCGGAGCGCGGACAGCCAAGCATCAAGTGGCTCGTCAGCTGAAGTCGTCGAGGCAACGGTGGCCGGGCTGCTCGTTACGGGCTGTACCTGGGCATTGGCCAGCGCGACCAGCAGCTTGAGCGCATCCGCATTGCGGCGGTTGATGTGTTCGTGATCTGGCTGGTTGAAGTAGGACAGCAGGCACTGGTAGCAGCCGGCTTCACACTGATGATTGCCAAGCACATCGGTCTGTTCCAGTGACGGCAGATCGTCCAGCGTCCAAATGCCGCTCTGCGGTAAGCGATAGTGAATCAGTTGCAGGGCATTGCTGGCTACGAGTGCAAGGTCGTCGCGATTGTTTGCCAGGCGTGTGAGCACACCCGCACCGCCTTCCGCCGCTTCGTAAAACAACAAGGCACGGCGCTCGTCGGACTTCGGCAGTGGCTCGACCACCAGTTCGGATTCCTCGATCTGGAAGGTCATTTCGATGCCGCGCTTGAGCGCGGCCTGCAAAGTGGCCATGGCCTCCAGAGGCAAGGCATGTACGGGAGCGAAGATCAACAGATTGCGATGATCTTCCACAAAGGGAACGATGCGCTGGTTTGGCACCCTCTCCAGCAAAGCATCGTCGCCGCCCTGGTCGTCTTCCGCATCCGGTGCATCCTGCTTGCTCCAGGTGCCCGTGATGGGATTGATGTAGAAGCCCAGTTGCTCCTTGTCTTTGCGCCTGCGCCAGCCGCGGTTGATGCGCCAGATTTGCGCAGCGGGCGCATAGGTGAGCTCGCCTAGCACGTCCTCGCCTTGTTGGATCGTGGCCTTCTGCTGCTGGATACGGCCATCGGGGCCGGGTAGAAAGCGGTAGGTGGTTTGCAGCTCGAAGCCCTGACGCTGGCGCTCCTCGTCGTTGATGGAGATGCGCTCGGTGGCCACGGTCTCCACGGTTTCGATGCGGTAGAGCTCGCGCACCCAATCGTGCTCGGTGAGCAAGGCGTCGCAGTTCTCGCAGCGATTGACCAGCGGCTGTTCGCCGCCCGGCTCGCCGAGATGACCGTAGCCGCATTGGCTGCACACCAACGAGGCAATGGTGGCCAACTGGCTGTTGCCGGAAATGTGGTCTGTATTGCCTACGTTGAGTTTGGCACGCACCACGCGATACATGCGGCCCTGGTGATAAATAAGGCTGCGGGGGCCGAATTCGGACAGGGCCAGAAAGCGCGGACGGCTGACCATGCTGCCTTCGTCATCCCTGCCATTGACGGCCTGGCCGCCACGGGCGGGAATCCAGGCCATCAGCGGCAGGCGCGGGAAGTTGTAGCCTGGCAGGAAGCCTTGGCTGGCCAAGTAGCGATAGGTGTAGAAGTCGTTGCTCTGGCCGTTGCCGGACTTGAGCAACACGGCGTACTGCCGCGCGGCGTCGCCGTAACGGCGCTGGGCATTTTGGCGTTCCGTGTGCGAGGCGGTATGACTCTTGACGATGCGATCAGCCATATCCATCTGCTGACGGGTGGCATCGAACAGCACGCGCCAGCGCTCCAGCGCCTGCTCCCA
>JAFEGC010000285.1 GCA_018240265.1 Pseudomonadota bacterium
CGGCCAACCATAATCGCCACCGGACCGCAGCAACAACAGTTCCTCGGCCGGCAGGGTCGCTTCCTGCTCCAAGGTATAGATCGCCGGCCAATTCGAGTGAAGCTGGTCGCGGCCATGCTGTGTGACGAAGATGCGCCCGTGTCGATCCAGCGCGAAGCCTTCGGCATTCCTCAACCCGGTGGCGTAACGCTCCCGCTCCGAGAAGTGCTGCCCGGTCTTGTTCGCATCGTAGCGCCAGATGCCGCCGCGGGTGCGCAGTTCATCGCAGGGTTCCACACCGGGAGATTCCAGTTGCCGGTCCTGCCGCTGGCAGGCGTTGGTCGCGGAGGCGCTGTCGAGGTACAGCGATCCCTTGCCGTCGATCAAGAACGGGTGCATCGGGTGATTGCCCGTCAGCGGCAAACCCTCGACGACCGTTTGCGCCGGGCCACGCGGGGCCAGCGCATCGGCCGTCAGAGCATAGCGGACGATGCGGTCCGCTTCTTCCGCATACAAGCCGCCGCGATAAATCGCGATGCCGGTACCGCCCTTGCCACCCTCCTGCGCCGTAGGTCCGAACCGCTCGATCTTGTCCGCGTGGCCATTACCCTTGGAGTCCTTGAGCGCCACCAGGAACCCGCCGGCCGGCACCGGCGCATTGCCGAAGTACACGCCCGACCAGGTGTTGACGTACACCACGCCGGCCGCGGACACCGCCAGGTGCCGCGCATGGCCGATGTGATCGGCGAATACCGTAGCGCAAAAGCCTGCCGGCAGCTGCAATCCCGCCTCGGCATCCGGGCAGGAGCTGCCCGCCACCTTGCGCGCGGCGGTCGCGGGGGAGCTCGCGGCACCCACAGCGCCGATGAGCAGCGCGACCACTGCTCGCGCGATCGGCGCTGCACGCGATCGCTCAGCTGGCGATCGCCGTCCCAACACGCCAGGCTTCCGGTCGAAGAGCGAGTACGTCATGCGGCAATCCCCCCCCCTCGCCCGATCATGCCACCGCGCCGCGGCGGATATCAAACCGCCTTGATCGCCTCCAGCAGGATCTCCACCGCCTTGGACAGGTAGGCGCGCGAGACGGTCAGCGAGGGCATGATGCGAATGACGTTGCCGTTGCGGCCGCAGGGCACCAGAATCACGCCGCCCTGGAAGCACCGACCCAGGATCTGCCCCATTCGCTCCGGCGCCAGCGGCGCGCGGCTGGTCTTGTCCTCCACCATCTCCAGGCCGATCATCAACCCGCGGCCGCGAACCTCGCCGATGCGCGGGCTGTTGGCATCGCGGATCTTCTGCATCACTTCCGTCCCGAGCTGATGGGCGCGGTTGATCAGATCCAGCCTCGGGTCCTGCAACAGCTCGATGTTCTTCAGGCATACCGCCGCCGACAGCGCGTTCGCCGCAAAGGTGTTGGGTTGCGACATGGCCGGTATTTTTTTCGCGAGGTCCGCGCGCAGCACGAAGCCCGCCATCGGCAGATCGCCGCCCATGCCCTTGCCGAACAGCAAGCCGTCGGGCTTCACGCCGGCGTGCTCGATGGCCCACATCTTGCCGGTGCGGCCCGCACCGCTCTGCACCTCGTCCACGATCAGCAGCGCGCCGGACTTGTCGCAGGCGGCGCGCAACAACTGGAAGAACTCCGGCGCCGGCGGCACATAGCCGCCCTCGCCCTGCAGGGACTCCACGATCACCGCCGCGACGTCATCGGCCGCCGTGTACTTGGTGTTGAGCAGGTAGTCCACGTACTCGCCGGCAATGCGCTCGGCGCTCTTGTGGCTGGTATCGAATGGGAAACGATACGCGTAAGGATACGGTGCATGAATGACCCCGCCCATGAAGGGGCCGTAACCGCTGCGGTACTGGTTGCCGGTGGTCAGCGCATTGGAGCCGTTCCACACGCCGTGATACGCGCCATGGAAGGCGATGATCTGATGCCGCCCGGTGACCCGCTTGGCGAACTTCAGCGCCGACTCCACCGCGTCGCTCCCGCTCTGCGTGAAATAGGTGATGCAGTTGTCGCGCAGCCCGTCGGGCATGACCTGCGAGATGCGCTGCGCCAGCTCCGAGCGGCGCGTGTTGCTGATGTCCGAGCCATGCATCAGGCGATGTGCCTGTTCGGTGATGGTCTTCACCACCTCGGGATGGCAGCGGCCCACGCTGTTCACGCCCACGCCGGCCGACAAGTCGATGAACAGGTTGCCGTCCGGATCCTTCACCGTGACCCCGAAGCCCTGGTCGAACACCAGCGGATTGTCGCCGCCGCCGCGCGCCATCGACTCATAGCGATGCGATAGCTGTATGGCCGCCGTCGCCTTGGCGCCGGGCAGCGCATTGCTCCCCATACGAGGCGCTCCGGGGTACGACAGCGCCTCCAGTTCCTGCTCACTTATCATGTCTGCTCCTCGTCTTCAATTGGTTTGCTACTTCTCGCGCCCGAGGCCGCTGGACTCCAAAAGATCCACGTGGCTCAAACGCCCAAAACCCGCCTCGTCCTTGCGCCGCAGCGCTTCCGCCATGACGAGCCCAATGACACCGGACAGCAGCACCAGCGCCGGCATGGACCGCACCAGCACCGAGCGGTCGCCGGCCAGCGTATCGAAATGCCAGCACGCCAGCGTCAGCACCACGGTCAGCGCCAACGTCGCCAGCACCGGCAACACGCGGATGCGCCAGAGGTTGCCAGGACGCGTGCGGAAGAACCAGGTCACGGCCGCCGAGGCGATGGCCATCAGCGCGATGATGCCGAGCGTGCCCGCCGCCGAGACCCGCGCGAACAGGACGATGGGATCCACCGCAGCCGCGGCGAACATCGCCACCAGCAGCAACGCGCTGAAGGATTGCACCACCGAGGCGACATGCGGACTGCGGTGATGTGTATGGGTCATGGACAGGCGTTCGGGTATGAGACGCTGGCGCGCCATCGCGAACAGATAGCGCGCCACCGAATTGTGGAAGGCGAGAATGCCGGCGAAAATGCTGGTCAGAAACAGCAGGTGCATCACGAAGGCGAGCCAGCGGCCGACGAAGCGGTTGGCGAGCTGGAACAGAAACGCGGTCGGGTCGGGAAGCGCGGTCAGTTTGGGCAGGAGCTGATCCGCCCCCACGGCGGTCACCATGCACCAGCTGGAGAAGATGTAGAAGCCGCCGATCAGCAGCAGCGATACATAGGTCGCCACCGGTATGGTGCGTTCCGGATCGCGCGCCTCCTCGGCGTAGATCGTGGTCGCCTCGAAGCCGATGAAGGCCGAAAAGCACATGAGCAGGCCGATCCAGGGCGAGCCGCTCATGACCGTGGGCACGTGGAACGAGGCCGCGGAGATGTTGCCCGGCACCTGCGCCAGTATGGTGGCATCCAGGAGCAGCACCGCCAGGTACTCGCCCAGCACCAGCACCGACAGCACTTTCGCCGACAGATCGACCTGGCGATATCCGAGCCAGCCGGTCAGCGCCAAGGCGGCGAAGCTGTACGCCCACCAGGGCAGCTCGAAGTGCAGCTGCTCCGCCGCGAAGGTCGCGGCCGAGGCGCCGAACAGGCCGTAGAGCGAAATCTGGATCATGGTGTAGCCGAGCACGGCGATGACCGCGCTCGCGCCCGCCGCGTGGCCGCCCAGCCCGCGACCGGCGATGGCATAAAAGCCGCCGGCGCTTTTCACGTGGGGAATGATGCCGGTCAGGCCGGCCGCGAACGGCAGCAGAATGCACACCGCGACCAGGAACATCGCCGGTATGCCCGCGCCGTTCCCCACCAGCATCGAGACCGGCACGCCGCCGGCCATGGCGATCAAGGGCCCGGCGGCGGATACGACAAAAAACGTGACCGCGAAGACTCCC
>JAFEGC010000286.1 GCA_018240265.1 Pseudomonadota bacterium
AGGCTGCCCCGATGGCGGATTCCTTCGACAAGCTGGTGGTACGTGCGCATTCGCCGCGCAAGCGCGCATGGCTGATCGGCGGCCTTTCGGTGGCAGCCATCGCCTTTCTGTACGGCATGTTCGAGCTGGGACGTTACGACGCCGGCTACCGGGTTATGGATGCGGTGCGCGGCGCGTTCAGTTCCAGCAGCCGGATGCGGGAGCTTACGGCGGAGAATGCGCGCCTGCGCCAACAGCTGGAAGCGGCGGACGTGGCTCGACGCGTGGATCGCGAGGGCTATGCGCAGGTGGAGAAAAGCCTGGGCGACATGCAAAGCCAGATCGCCCGGCTGAACCAGGATTTGTCCTTCTACCGCGGCCTGGTGCAGCCCGAGACCGGCGTGGGGGTCAAGGTGCAGCGCATGCAGATCGTACCGGAGGCCAAGCCCGGCCAGTTCCGGCTGAAGTTCATCCTGATGCAGGTGGGCCGGCCCGACCGGCCGGTGAATGGCAATACTGTGATCAGCATCGACGGCATCAGTGGGGGTAAACCGTTTAACTTGAGCTTTGCCAGGGTATCGCCCAAGAAGCGGGTGAGCCTGGCGTATTCGTTCCGTTATTTCCAGGACTTCGACGAGCTTGTGCAGCTGCCGGCGGGATTCGAAGCCACCCGCATCGACGTCGAGATCCACTCGGGGCGCGATGTCAGCCGCAGTTTCCGGCAGGCCTTCGTCTGGAAGACGCAGGGCGTGTCGATGGAAACCGAGGCGAAGGACAAGGTCAATGTTCCGACGGAAGCCGACTAAGCAGTCCAAGATCGACACGCTGATCGGGCCCAAGACCCGCATCAACGGCGATGTGATATTTGCCGGCGGGTTTCACCTGGATGGTTACATCAACGGCAACGTCAAGTCCGAGGATGACGCGCACGCGCTGCTGTCGGTCAGCGAGCAGGGTTGCGTGGAGGGTTCGGTGAGCGTGCCGAGCATCGTGCTCAACGGCGTGGTCAAGGGCGACATCGAGGCCCAGAACCGCGTGGAGCTGGGGCCCCAGGCCAAGGTTCATGGAAACGTTCATTATGCGGTCATTGAAACGGCCATCGGCGCCCAAATCAACGGCAAGTTGATCCATCACGCGTTGCCGCGGCCCAAGGACGCGGAGCCCAAGGATTGAAGGCCAACGATTGAAGTGTTGAGCCCATGCCCGATGCGGGTAAAATGATGCCATGAACGTAGAAATGCAGATCCCGGGATCGCCCATGCTGGTTTTCACCGATGCCGCTGCGGCCAAGGTGGGTTCGCTGATCCGCGAGGAGGCCAATCCGAACTTGAAGCTCCGTGTGTTCGTCTCGGGGGGCGGCTGCTCCGGCTTTCAGTACGGGTTCACCTTCGATGAGAACATCGAAGAAGGCGATACGCAGGTGGAGAACGCCGGCGTTACGCTGCTGGTCGATCCCACCAGCATCCAGTATCTGGCGGGCGCGCAGATCGACTACAAGGAAGACCTGCAAGGCGCGCAGTTCGTCATCCGCAATCCCAACGCCAAGACCACCTGCGGTTGCGGCTCCTCGTTCTCCGCCTGATCGGTGGCCGCAAGGCGTCGTGCCGTCCCCGACGTACTGGCGGCCGTCGACCTGGGGTCCAACAGCTTTCACATGGTGGTGGCCCGGCATTCGCACGGGCAGCTGGTCATTCTGGATCGCCTGCGTGAAATGGTGCGCCTGGCCGCGGGGCTCGCCGACAGCGACCGGCTGGACGATGAGGCCAGCGCGCGCGCGCTGCGCTGCCTGGAGCGCTTCGGGCAGCGCTTGCGGGCCCTGCATGCCGACGGCGTGCGCGTGGTGGGAACCAATGCGCTACGCCAGGCCAGGCGCAAGCGCTGGTTCCTGGAGCGGGCGCGGGCTGCGCTAGGGCATCCCATCGAAATCATTTCCGGGCTGGAGGAGGCGCGGCTGATTTATTCCGGCGTGGCGCATACCAGCCCCATGACGGCGGATAAGCGCCTGGTCATGGACATCGGCGGCGGTTCCACCGAAATCATCATCGGCGAAGGGTTCGAGCCGCTGTTGCTGGAAAGCCTGTCCGTCGGCTGCGTTGGGCTCGCGGGGCAGTATTTCGACGATGGCAAGATTTCCGAGAAGCGCTTCGAGCGTGCGCGCACGGCCGTGCGCCTGGAACTGGAACCGGTTGTCGAGTCCTACCGTAAGCTCGGTTGGCAGCAGGCCAGCGGCTGCTCTGGCACGGTGCGGGCCATCGGCGATGTGCTGCGCCGGCTGTTCCCCGACGAGCCGATGATCACGCTGGCCAATCTCAACAAGCTCGCCGACCGGGTCATTGCCGCCGGACACGTCCAGTCCCTGGATTTGCCGGAGGTGGATGCCGAGCGCGCGCCGGTGTTCCCCAGCGGCCTCGCCATCCTGCTGCAAGTGGCCGATACCTTGCGGATCGAGCGCATGCGCGTCGCCGAGGGCGCGATGCGCGAGGGCCTGCTGTACGACCTCATGGGCCGCTTCACCGACGAGGATGCGCGCCTGCGCAGCGTGCGGGCCATGGAGATGCGCTACCACGTCGACGGCGCGCAGGCCGACCGGGTGGAGCAGACGGCGCTCGCCTTGCTGGCGCAGGCGGCCGAGGGCTGGAAGCTGGGTGACCCGCTGGCGGAACTCGCGCTGGGCTGGGCCGCACGCCTGCATGAAGCGGGGCTCGACATCGCGCATTCGAAGTATCACCGGCACAGCGCCTACCTGCTGCAACACGCGGACATGCCGGGCTTTCCGCGCGAGGAGCAGCTGCTGCTGGCGGCGCTGGTGGGTGCGCACCGGCGGCAGCTGGGCCTGGAAAGCCTGGAAGATCTGCTGCCGCCATGGGATCAAAAAGCCGAATTCCTGATCGTGATCCTGCGGCTGGCGGTGCTGCTGCATCGCGGTCGCAGCCCGCAGCCGCTGCCTGAGGTGCGCCTGCACGTGAAGGGCCGCACGCTGAACCTGGAACTGCCGGTGCGCTGGATGAAAGAGCATCCGCTCACGCTCGAGGATCTGGAGCAGGAGCGCGGGTATCTGAAAAACGCCGGCTTTCGCCTATCCTTCGGTCAGTGACAGCCGACCGTTGAACAGCGCCAGCAGGCGCGACTGGGCGCAGATGCGTTCACCGCCCTGCACGCGCTCGTACTGCGCGGAAGGCGGCATGTTCCAGGCCTGCGTGTTGTCGGCCAAGTATAGTTCCAGGTCCCGCCACACGCGTTCTTTGAGCTCGGGCGTGTCCACCGGGAAGGCCACCTCGACACGCCGGAACAGGTTGCGGTCCATCCAGTCCGCGCTGGCGCAGAACACCTCGCGTTCACCGCCGTTCTCGAAGGCATAGACGCGGGAGTGTTCGAGGAATCGGCCGACCACCGACACCACGCGTATATGGTCGGAGACACCGCTCACGCCGGGGCGCAGGCAGCAGATGCCGCGCACGATGAGATCGACCTGGACGCCCGCGCGCGAGGCCTTGAACAGCTCCTGGATGATGCTGGGTTCGGTGAGCGAATTGAGCTTGGCGATGATGCGGGCGGATTGTCCGCGCGCCGCGTTGGCGATTTCGCGCTGGATCTTGTCGCACAATGCCTGGTGCAGGGTGAAGGGCGCATGCAGGAGCTTGCGCAGGCGCGGCACGCGCGTGATACCGGTGAGCTGCAGGAACATCTCGTGGATGTCGGCGCCGATGGCTTCGTCGCAGGTCAGCAGGCCATAATCGGTGTAGGCGCGCGCGGTGCGGGCATGGTAGTTGCCGGTGCCCAGGTGGCAGTAGCGCTTGAGCCCGTT
>JAFEGC010000287.1 GCA_018240265.1 Pseudomonadota bacterium
GCCTCGCTGTTCACGCACCTGGTGGTACGCGAGGACGCGCATGTACTGTACGGATTCGCCAGTGAAGCGGAGCGTCGGCTGTTTCGCGCATTGCTAAAGGTGTCGGGCGTGGGACCGAAAATGGCGCTGGGCATCCTCTCGGGCGCCAGCGTGGCCGATTTCCTGCGCATCGTGGAAAGCGAGGATACGGCGCGGCTGACGCGCATTCCCGGCATCGGCAGGAAGACCGCCGAGCGCGTGATCGTGGAAATGCGCGACAGCGTGGGCAAGTTCAATGCCGGTGCGCCGATTCCGCCGGCGCCCGGGGTACAGGGCGCGCTGCCTTCGGCGCATGGCGAGGCCTTCAGCGCGCTGGTCGCGCTCGGTTACAAGGCGCCGGAGGTGACACGCCTGCTCAATGGCTTCAACAGCGCACAGATGAGCACCGAGGAGCTGATTCGCGCGGCGCTGAAGGCCGCGGCGCGCGCTTAGCATATGGCCATCGAACAAGACCGCCTGATCAGCGCCGGCAGCGACCGCGAGGACGAGATGGCAGAGCGAGCGGTGCGGCCCAAGTCGCTGGCCGATTACGTCGGCCAGCCTAAGGTCAAGGAGCAGATGGGGATTTTCGTTCAGGCCGCGCGCCAGCGCGGTGAAGCACTGGACCACGTGCTCATTTTCGGGCCGCCGGGCCTGGGCAAGACCACGCTGGCCAATATCCTGGCCAACGAGATGCAGGTAAAGTTGCGCCAAACCGCGGGTCCGGTGCTGGAGCGCCCCGGCGACCTCGCCGCGCTTCTCACCAACCTGGAGCCGCGCGATGTGCTGTTCGTGGACGAGATCCACCGCTTAAGCCCGGTGGTGGAAGAAATCCTGTACCCAGCCATGGAAGACTACCAGCTCGACATCATGATCGGCGAGGGACCGGGCGCACGCTCGATCAAACTCGACTTGCCGCCGTTCACGTTGGTGGGCGCAACCACGCGCGCGGGGCTTTTGACTTCACCGCTCCGTGACCGCTTCGGCATCGTGCAGCGGTTGGAGTTCTACAGCATCGCGGAGCTGACCGATATCGTGGCACGCAGCGCCTCCATACTGAAGCTCAAGATCGAGCCACCCGGTGCGCTGCGCATCGCCGAGCGCTCGCGCGGCACGCCGCGCATCGCCAACCGGCTGCTGCGCCGCGTGCGCGATTTCGCGGAAGTGCGCGGCGACGGCCTGATCAGCGGCACGCTGGCGGTGGCGGCGCTGGACATGCTGGACGTGGATCCGCAGGGGTTCGATCAACTGGACCGCAAGCTCTTGCTTTCCATCATCGAGCGCTTCGATGGCGGACCGGTGGGCGTGGACAGCCTGGCGGCTTCGATGAGCGAGGAGCGCGGCACGCTCGAGGACGTGGTCGAGCCGTTCCTGATCCAGCAGGGGTTCCTCACGCGCACCGCCCGCGGACGCGTGGCGACTCGCAAGGCCTACCTGCATTTCGGTTTGCAGGCGCCCATGGTGGAGCGTGACCCGAACCTGGGCTTGTTCAAGGATGGTGAGTGAGGTGAATGCACAGCCGAACTTCTTCATCACCTGCCGGGTCTACTGGGAGGACACCGATGGCGGTGGGGTGGTGTATTACGCAAATTATCTCAAGTATCTGGAGCGTTGCCGCACCGAATGGTTGCGCGCGCTGGGCATCGACCAGTGGCGCCTGCGCACCGAGCGCACGCTGCAATTCGCGGTGGTGAGTGTGAACATCAAATATCTGCGGCCGGCCCGGCTGGATGACGAGCTGTGCGTCAGTGCTTCGCTGGTCCGGTTCATGCCGGCGAGCATCTGCTTCGACCAGGGTATTCGACGCGGCGGCGAGCCGTTGATCGACGCCAGCATCCGGGTCGCCTGCCTGGATGCCGTCACGCTCAAACCCCGACCCATTCCCGCCGATCTGTTCAAGGAATGGCGCCATGAACAATGACCTGTCCATCTGGAACCTGGTACTCGGTGCGAGCCCCGTGGTGCAGGCCGTGCTGCTGCTGCTGCTGCTGGCCTCGTTCGTTTCCTGGTCCGTCATCCTGCGCAAGCGCGGCGTCATCGGCCGTTCGCGCAGGGCGGCGGATCAGTTCGAGTCGGATTTCTGGTCTGGCGGCGATCTGAACGATCTGTATCGGCGTATCGAGGCCAAGGGGCGCGACAGCGCCGGCATGGAAAGCATTTTCGGTTCGGGTTTTCGCGAATTCAGCCGGTTGCGCCAGCAGAATCTGCCGTCCGATGAATTGCTCGAGGGCTCGCGCCGCGCCATGCGGGTGGCGCAGCTGCGCGAAATCGATCGGCTCGAGCACAACCTTGCCATGCTCGCCACGGTAGGATCGACCAGCCCGTACGTGGGCCTGTTCGGAACCGTGTGGGGCATCATGAGCGCATTCCACAACTTGGGAAATGTGCAGCAGGCGACGCTGGCGGCGGTGGCGCCGGGCATTGCCGAGGCGCTGATCGCCACGGCCATCGGCCTGTTCGCCGCCATTCCGGCGGTCATCGCCTACAACCGCTTCGCTGATCAGGTGAGTCGGCTGGAACTGCGTTTCGACACTTTCAAGGAGGAGTTCTCCACCATTTTGCAGCGTAATGCCGGTGCGCGCATCGTGCCGGCGGCGGCGCCGGCGGGACGCTGATGGCCGACACGCTGCGCCGCCGGCGCCTCATGGGAGAGATCAACGTCGTACCCTACATCGACGTGATGCTGGTGCTGCTCATCGTGTTCATGATCACGGCGCCGCTCCTCACCCAGGGCGTGAAAGTGGAACTGCCGCAGGCCAGCGCCGATCCCATCGACGAGGAGTTTCTGCAGAAGCACGAGCCGCTGGTGATCACGGTGGATCGCGCGGGGGACCTGTACATCAATATGGGCAGGGCACCGGATCAGCCTGCCTCCGAAAGCGCGATCAGCACGCGGGTGGCGGCGGTGCTGCGGCGCGACCCACGCACGCCGGTGCTGGTGCGCGCCGATACCACGGTGGCCTACGGCCAGGTGGTGCGCGCCATGGTGTTGCTGCAGCATGCCGGCGCCGCCAAGGTGGGGCTGCTGACCGATCCGCAGAAGCCGCGTCCGCGCGCGACCGGCGCCAAGGCGACCTGAAATGAACGACACGCTGCGCGATCACTCCCTGCCCATGCTGGGCTCGGCGCTGTTGCATGCGGCGTTGGCGATCGCGTTGATACTGGTGGCGCGCATCAGCTTCAATCGGTCCGTGCCGCCCGCGCTCGGACCCTCCATCGACGCCGTGGCGGTGGATTCGCAGCTCCTGCGCAAGGCAGCCGAAGCCCGCGAGCAGCAGCGCCGGCGCGCCGAGGAGCAGCAGCGCGCGCTGCAGCAGCAGCGGGCCGAGGAGCAACGCCGCGAGGATGAGGCCAAGCAAGCGGCCGAGGCGCAGAAGCAGGCCGCACAACGCGCCGCCGCCGAGCAGCAGGCCACGACGCTCAAGGCCCAGCAACTCGCAGCGCAGCGAGTGGCGGCCAAGGTCGCGGCGGACAAGGCGGCCGCGGCCCAGACTATCGCCCGTCAACAGGCTGCCGCGGCCGCGGCGCAGAAGCAACGCGCCGATGAGGCGCAGGCGGCGGCCGATCAAAAGGCGCGCGAACAGCGCGAGACCGAACTGCGCCGGCAGATGGCCGATGAGGAGCGGCTGCGCGCGCTGCAATCCGGTCCGCAGCAGGCGAGCTACATCGCCAGCATTCAGAACCGCATCACCCGCGCCTGGCTGCGGCCGGAGTCGGCCCGCTTAGGGCTCGTGTGCAAGATCCAGGTGACGCAGATCCCGGGCG
>JAFEGC010000288.1 GCA_018240265.1 Pseudomonadota bacterium
CGACGCGCCGGCTCCAGCGAGGCTCTGGATTGGCAAACCGTCGCCAAGACAGGAGGTTTCCCTCGGGCCGTGGCGGCTCCGCCCGACCAGCGCCTGCGGATACTCGATGACTACGTGGAAATCTTTTCCCGCCGCGACATTCTGGAGATCCTCGAAGTCGAGTCAGCCCCGCGACTGGAAGCCTTCGTACGATTGACGGCCGCGAGAACCGGACAGGAACTCAATGTGACTGGCCTGTCCAACGACCTGGGCACACCGGTCACCACCATTCGACGATGGCTAGAAGCTCTCCAGCGCAGTTATTTGATCGAACTCATCCCGCCGTATTCGAGAAACTCAAGCCAGCGCGTGATCAAGGCACCGAAGCTGTACAGCGTCGATGCTGCGCTCGCCCTGGCGGCCTCACGCGAGACCGCCCCGACGGGCTTCCACCTGGAGACCCTGATTGCCAGCGACCTGCTCGTCTGGCGGGATGGTTCACCGACCCGTGATCTCCACCATTGGCGACTGAGCTCGGGGCAGGAGGTCGATTTCATTCTGGAGGAGAACGGGCAGCTGCTCCCCGTCGAGGTCAAAGCGGGCAACTCGATCGGTGCAGAAGAAGCGCGGCACCTGGTCACTTTTCGCGAACGTCACGCGAATACGCCGCGTGCCGTCTTGGTGAGCTGCGATCCGCAGATCAGAGTCATCAGGCCGGGCATACTTGCGTGTCCGTGGTGGGCGGTCATGTGACGTCGGCGAAATGGCATCAGGCAGCAACCGCGTTGTCTCGAATCAAGTTGATTGCGGCGATCAACTGATCAACCTCTGTCGAGCTGAAAAGCCCGTCTGGTCCGCTCGATGTCAAATCCGTGAATGGGGATTCGTACAGCAGCGCGGCGTCCATCACGCCGTGTTCGGTGAGATGGTCCACGATCAAATTCACGAACTCGATCTGGTTGGCGCCGAGGGATTTGCCGTTGAGAAACCCGGACAGGGCTTCCTTTGCCGCCTGGCGGTCAAGGCCGATGAGTGAACGCACGAAGAGTCCCAGCCCCTGGGACTCCTCGGCGGCGCGCTGGATGTCCTGTGCGCCGCCGACGCCGCTCTCTCTCTCGGCCAGCATGCGTTGAAGCTCGGCCAGATCGGCAGCGGTCGGCGTGCACGGCCGTCTTGGCCCTGGCGGCCGCGTCGAATACAGCGGTCCATTCGCGCTGGAGGAAGGCGAACTGACTTATGCCGCGGAAAGCTCCTCGCACAGATCGCCAAGCGCTACCGCTTCGATGCCATCGGCGAGCGGGAAGCGTTCGACGCCCCCGTACACGACCCACCGCCGCTCCGGCCGCACGGACTCGCAGGCCAGGTGGAAACCCCTCTCGATCTTCGGCGCGAGCCCGCGCTTGATCTCGATGGCCCAGGGCTGGCGATGGCCCGGGAGCTTCAGCAACAGGTCGATCTCGGCGCCGGCCGAGGTGCGGAAGAAGTACGCATCGGTGCCGTCAGGCGCAGCGGCGATCAGCGACTCGATGGCCATGCCCTCCCAACTTCCGCCGGCCACCGGGTGCGCCAGCAGCGCCTCGCGGTCGCCGATGCCGAGCAGCGCGTGCACCAGCCCGCAATCGCGCACGTACACCTTGGGCGACTTGACCAGGCGCTTGCGCACGTTGCCGTGCCACGGCATCAGACGCCGCACCAGCAGCAAGTCGACGAGTAGGTCCAGATAGGCGGCGATCGTCTTGCCGTCCACGGCGAGCGCCCGAGCGAGCACCGCGGCGTTGAGCAGGCCACCCTGCTGGTGCGCGAGCATGGTCCACAGGCGGCGCAGCGTCTCCGCCGGTATGCGCGGCCCGAGTTGCGGCACGTCGCGCTCGAGATAGGTGCGGATGAAGTCCGTACGCCAGCGCAGGCTCGCGGCATCGGACTTGGCGAGCAGGCTTTCGGGAAAACCGCCGCGCAGCCAGAGATCGTCGAGACGATCGGAGCCGACCTCGCCGGCATCGAACGGCGCGAGTTCCAGATAACGGATACGTCCGGCGAGCGACTCGCTCGATTGCTTGAGCAGATCGATCGATGCCGAGCCCAGCACGAGGAAGCGCCCCTTGCCCTGTCCGCGCCGCCGGCCGGCGTCGATGATCCCCCGCAGGCTGCGAAAGAGCTGCGGCGTACGCTGAATCTCGTCGAGGATCACCAGCTTGTCCGCATGCTGTGCGAGATACAGCTCGGGTTCGGCGAGCTTCGCACGGTCCGACTCGGATTCGAGGTCGAGATAGACCGATGGTCGTTTCCCGGCCACCTCCAGCGCCAGCGTTGTCTTGCCCACCTGACGCGGCCCGAGCAGCGCCACGGCCGCGACTTCGGCCAGGGACGCCGTGACCTTGGGGAGGAGTCGGCGGGGCAACATCCTTGCAATTATGGAATGATGCTCCAGAAATGCAAGGGTGATTGCTTACAGCTCTCCCCGGAAGGCGCGGTGCTGGAGGGAAGCAAAGAGGGCGCCAAGAGAAGCCAGCGAGGCTTGATGAACTCTTCGAAGGACATTGGTCGCCAAAACACGATCGACAAAGTCGAGTTGAACAGTCGCAGGCGGCAGCGGTTTTCCCCGATATCGTCCATTTGTCATTGGTTGTGAAGTCTGCCGGAATGATTCAAGAAGGTCCCGGGAGGTTTTTGGCCAAGAGTGGCAATGACCATATCGCGATCCATGTTCTTGATCATGTCGATCAACCGAATTGGCAACTGCACACCTGGCAATCTTCGATGTACGACTGCGCTCCTGCCGACAGGTCCAGATGTACGCCGATCTGCTCTCCGCAGTACGGGCATTCCACGTCCGCGTAGCGCTGCAGCGCATCGCTGCCGGCCTCGGACCCAGGCTCGAAGACCGGTTCCAGTCCGTACAGGCGATCGATGTCGGTCTGTTTGCCGTTCATGACTCCTCGCAGAAGTCCATTGTAGGTTCTGGTCGGGTTGCGGGCAGAGTTCCAAAACGCCTATGCCTTTCGCGAAGCGGGCCTGCGTATCAGTCCTTTAAAGGACTATATTGATAATATTCCTCTAAAGGACTAATATTCTTATAGTCCACATAAGGACTATATGTCATGGAATATCCGGTATTGACCACCGCGCAGCTCGCGCTTCACCTACGATCGCTCCGCAAGGCGCGCGGTCTCACGCAAACGGCTCTCGGCGAAAAGCTGGGCCTCAATCAGGCTCGGGTCGGAAAAATCGAGCGCGATCCCGGCAGCGTCAGCGTCCGGCAGCTCATGCAGCTGCTGGCTTTGCTCGAGGTGCGTCTGTCGCTCGTGGATCAGCCACACAAGGCTCAACGCCGGAATCCAGAACCGCGTCCCTGGTAGGTTATGGCGACGCTGGATGTCTGGATGAACGGACAGCGGGTGGGCGAATGGACCACGCGCCGCTCTGGAAACTCGACGTTTCACTACGCGCAAAGCTGGACCGAAGGGCCGGATGCGCGCCTTCTCTCCTTGTCCCTACCCATCACGGCGGATCGCGAAATCCGGGGACCGGTGGTCGATCACTACTTCGACAATCTGCTGCCCGACAACGCCGACATCCGACGGCGTATCCGCGATCGGTTCCAGCTGCGTTCGGGGGATGCCTTTGAACTGCTGGCACAGATCGGCCGGGATTGCGTAGGTGCCGTACAGCTTCTCCCACCAGGAGAGGATGCAGGCGACTGGCAGCGGATCGAAGCCATACCGTTGTCGAGCGCGGATGTCGCGCGGATACTGCGCCAGACCACCACGCCCGCACCCTTTGACCGGCAGGAACCCG